>DASTVH010000206.1:0-8584 GCA_035759195.1 Candidatus Limnocylindrales bacterium | reverse complement strand
GCCGTCACCGGGCAGCGCCGCGGTCAGTCCCCAGGCTTCGACGGTGTCCACCGCCCCGACCCCGAAGAGCGTCCGGTCGCCCCAACCGAGCGCCCGAACCGCGGGGCCGATCGCGTCCGCCCGGAGGAACGCGAGCCGCTTCTGGTTCGAGGCGAGGTCCGTCATGAGCGTCGCCGCGTCCGGGGCGAGGATCAGCCGTGGACCCGCAGCCGCGGCCTCCGCTTCCGCGCCCAACGACGCGAGGATCGCTTCTGCCTCCGCCTCGACGAGCTCCACGGAGTCGAAGGCTTCGGTCGTGCCTGCGAGTGCGGCCCGGACCTCCTCGTAGCCGGTCCGTTCGACGGTCGTCCGGAAGTTGGTGACGGGCACGATCGGGATGTCGGCGATCGGGACCGGCGTGGGCGTCGGCGGATCCGTGGGCGCGGGAGTCGGCGTCGCCTCGGGGGCAGGTGTCGGGGCGCCGGCGAGCGGTGGCTCGCTCGCGGACGCCGTGGGGCTCCCGGACGCCGGGGCGCCAACGAAGCTGCCGCCCAGCGTGACGGCGATCGCGACGGCGAGCAGGCCGAGGACCGTGACGAACGGCAGCCGCTTCACGCCGCGGATTGTGACAGCCGTGACCGGAGGGCGCCCCGCCAATGCCGACCGGGACCGCGACGCAGAGGAACGCCCCGTCCGGGCGGGCGGACGGGGCGTAAGGGAGATGCGCAGATGGCGGACCCGACCGGATTCGAACCGGCGATCTCCAGCGTGACAGGCTGGCATGTTGGGCCGCTACACCACGGGTCCGTTGCGGCGATTGCGGAGGATAGCACCTGCTGCCCCTCTTGTCGCCGGTACCGGTCGCGCGAACGCGTGCTTCTCAGGGAACCGGGAAGACGCCGAAGCCCTCGCCGAGATCCGCGATCTGAAGCGCCAGGCGGCCGTCGGAGGTGTCGTGGACCGAGACCGTGAACGGCCACGCGCTCTCGTTGCCGTCGGTGTCCACGCCGGCCTGGCCGATCGCAGTGAGCCATCGGCCGTCCCGGCTGAGGCCGATCCCGCTGTACGGTCCGGCCGGCGGCCACCACGCAAGCACTTCGAGCGTCGTCGCATCGATGACCCAGACGCCGGTGCTGCCGTACGGGTAGCGTTGGGACTCGGACCCGTCCCCCTCGCGCATTCCAAGGACGTAGAGGCGCGAGCCCGCCTGGTCGGCCAGGACCGTGGACTCCGACCACGGGTGGTAATCCGAGGCGAACGAGCCCAACACCGCGGGGCGGCGGCCGGTGGCGAAGTCCCCCGGGCGGCCGATGGTCTCGACCTGGACGGCGACCCGGTCAGTCTGGCCGCTGGTCAGGTCGACGACGTCGAGGTAATGGCCGACGGGGCTCCAGATCAACGCCGTGCGATTGGCGAGGTCGGTCACCGGCTCCGCGATCCAGCTCGCTTCGTTCCCCGTGTAGTCAACGCGCGCAAGCTCAGCACCGTCCAGCCCGAACGTGCGCAGCTCGATCGACACGTCGCCGGGACCCGCCTGCTGCCAGCACGAGGCGAGCAGCTCCTCGTCGCTCAGCCAGGTGACGGTCAGCCAGCAGCTCCGGATCGACTCGCCGAGATCGCCTCCGAGCGGCGTGGCGGCGGCGAACGGGCCGCTGGGTGCGCCCGGCTCTGGTACGTCGAGGAGCCACGCCGACGCGATCGGCTCGTCCCGCTCGCCCGAGGAAGACAGGTAGCGCTCGATCCAGGCCACGACGGTCATACGCCTGCCGTCGGGCGAGAGGCGGATCAGGGGCCCGGCGAGGTAGCTCTCGAAGCCGGCCTCGGTCGTGCCCCCGTTCACCGCCGGGATGTCCAGGGTCGCCAGCCGCTCACGCCCGAACGACACTCCGCGCGCCACATCGATCGCCTCGATCCAGATCGTCCAGCGATCGCCGCTTCGGGTGCCGATCGCGAGGTATGCGGTTCGACCGTCCGGCGCGAACTCGACGTCGATTCGCGTGTAGAAGTCCTGGGCCGGCGGAGCAGCCGACGACTCGATGGGGTCGAGCGGCCAGCGGCCGGTCTCCACCGCCGAGGCGTCGAGGTGGCGAACGTCGACGGCGACGTTCTCCTTGTTGAAGTCCTCGGATCGCCGGAAGCAGACGCACCACCAGCCGCCGTCGTCGGCCGCCAGGACCGCGTCGCTGTCCAGCCGAATCGAAGCGGGCGGGCTGCGCCGTCCGGTGGCCGGGTCGACGAGCCGGATGCCGCCGACGTCGATGGCCAGCCGGGCCGGCGGCCGTCCCTCGCCCACGGTGAACCGCGGCGGCGGGCTCGAGGTCGGCCGCGGCGTAACCCGCGGCCGCCGTGTCGGTGTGGGGCGGGGTTCTGCCGATTGCGAGGGGACAAGCAGCGACAGGTCGACCTCCGGGCGCCACTCGATCCGGGGTCCGACGAAGGCAACGAGCGGGACCGCGAGCGCGACGATGAGGACGACGGCGACCGACGAGGGCCGGCGGGATCGCCCCGGGCCGCGGCCGCTGCCGCCCGGTCGGCTCCCCAGAGGAGCCGGCGCCACCTCGAAGATCTGCGGCTCGCGATCCGACATCCCGCCCACCGTACACCGACGCCGTCGCCAGCGATCCCGGCCGGTCGGTCGAAGGCCTCGATCCGCCCCGGCTCCTATACTCCCCGCCGATGCCACCGATCGACCTGCGGTCCGACACGGTCACCCTGCCCAGCCCGGCGATGCGCCAGGCGATGGCGGAGGCGCCGGTCGGCGACGACGTCTGGGGCGAGGACCCGACCGTGAACGCCCTCGAGGAGCGTGCCGCCGAGCTCCTCGGCAAGGAGGCGGGCGTCCTCGTGGCCTCGGGGACGATGGGCAATCTCGCATCGATGATGGCCCACGTCCCGCGCGGCGGCGAGATCATCGCCGGGGGCGAGACCCACACGGTCCTCGACGAGGCGGCCGGCCATGCCGTCGTCGTCGGTGCGTCGGTCCGTCAGCTCGTCGACCGCCCGGACGGAACGTTCGACCTCGCGGAGCTCGAGGAGGCGTTCCGCGACCCGGCGGACCATCACCAGCCGCCGACGGCCCTCGTCGTCCTCGAGAACGCCCACAGTCACTCGATGAACCAGCCGATCTCCCCGGCGTGGGTCGGTGCGGTCGCGGCAGTCGCCCACGACCATGGGGTCCCGCTCCACGTCGACGGCGCCCGACTCTTCAATGCCGCGGTGGCCCTCGGCGTGACCCCTCGCGATCTGGCGGCCCCGGCGGACTCGGTGACGTTCTGCCTTTCGAAGGGCCTCGCGTGCCCCGTCGGCTCGGTGATCGTCGGCGAGCGGACGTTCGTCGACCGCGCCCGCCGGGCCCGCAAGCTGCTCGGTGGGGGCATGCGCCAGGCCGGGATCGTTGCCGCCGCCGGCCTCGTCGCGCTCCGCGACGGGCCCGAGGGGATGATCGAACGGCTCGCCGAAGACCACGCGAACGCCCGCCGACTCGCCGAGGGGCTGGCCGACCTGGACGGCGTCCGCAGCCCGGGCGGGATCGCCCAGCCCGGCGACGGCCCGCTCGACCCGTCGCGGGTCAGGACGAACTTCGTCCTCTTCCGGGTCGACGGGGACCGGCGCATCTTCCTCGACGCCCTTCGGACCGAGGGCGTCCTGATGGACGAATATCCCCACGGCCAGGTCCGGGCCGTCACCCATTACGGCATCGGATCGGCCGAGATCGACGACGCGATCGCGGCCGTCCGTGTGGCGCTGGAGTCGGCCGCCGCCCGCCACACCGAGCAGCCGGCCGCAGTCGTCGGCACAGGCCGGGCTGTCGAGGCCTGAAACCGTCCCCTCGCAGGAGAACCCATGCCCGACCGACTTGATGACGTCGTCCTGACCCGGCCCCAGCGGCCGCCCGATGCCGGCCCGCTCGACGACACGTTCTACGACCTCGTCGAGGCCCGCTTTCGGCGCGTGATCCGGGACAACCCGATCGTCGGGACGTTCCTCGGGATCCACACCGAGGATGCCCGGCTCGGCGACGGGTCGCGCGACGCGGTCCTCGAGGAGCTGGCCGCCGAGAAGGCGCACCTCGCGGCGATCGAGGCGATCGACGCGGCCGGCCTCTCCCGGACTGCCCGCTTCGAGCGCGACCTCGAGATCCACAACCTGCGGCGGGCGATCTTCGACACGGACGTCGTCCGGATCTGGGAGCGCCGCTCGACGGCCCTCGACGCGGTCGGCGATGCCCTGTTCCTGATCTTCGCCCAGGACTTCGCGCCGCTGCCCGAGCGGCTGGCCTCGATTGCCGGCCGGCTCGAGGCGGTGCCGGCCTTCCTCGACGAGTCGCGCAGTCGCGCCGCCGTCCCGCAGGTCCGTCTCTGGCAGCGGCTCGAGATCGAATCGGCCGGCGACCTGCCCTCATTCCTCGACGAGATCCTCGCCGCCGCCGGGGACCTCCCCGATGTTGAGCGGCGCCGCCTCGAGCGCGCCGATGCCGCCGCCCGGACCGCGCTCGACGCCTACACCGCCTGGCTCCAGGACTCCCTCGCCCGCGGCACCGACGAGTGGGCGCTCGGGCGGGAGCGCTACGACGAGCTTGTCGCCCTCCGCGCCTTCGACGGCCTCGACGCCGACGCGATCCTCGCGATCGGTGAGGAGCAGCTCGCGAAGAACCGCGAGGGACGCATCGCGGCGGCCCGCGAGCTCGACCCGGATGCCGACGAGGCGACGGTCGTCGATCGGGTCAAGAGCGACCACCCGGCCACGTTCGAGGAGGCGCTCGCGGCGTACCGCGAGGTCATGCTTCGGAGCCGTCAGCACCTGATCGATCGGGGCATCGTCACCGTCCCGGACGACGAGCGGATCGACGTCATCCCGACGCCCGAGTACCTCCGCAACGTCGTGCCCTTTGCCGCGTATTTCTCGCCGCCGAAGTTCGACCCGAACCCGAAGGGCATCTACATCGTCACACCCTCGGTCGGCAACGACCCGAACGCGATGCGCGAGCACAACCGCAGCTCGATCAGCAACACCAGCATCCACGAGGCCTATCCCGGCCACCACCTCCAGCTCGCCGTCGCCAACCGCCATCCCTCGCTGACCCGCCTCATGACCGACGCGCCGGAGTTCGTCGAGGGCTGGGGCATGTACTCCGAGGAGCTCATGCGTGAGCAGGGGTTCGACGACGGGCCGAACTTCCGGGTCGCGCTCTATACCGATGCGATCTGGCGCGCCTGCCGGATCGTCCTCGACGTCCGCATGCACCGCGGCGATGTCGGCGCCGAGGAGGCGACCGACTTCCTCGTGGCGAACACGAGCTTCGAGCGGGCCAACGCCCGCGCCGAGGTCAACCGCTACACCTATACGCCGACGTACCAGCTCTCGTACCTGCTCGGCAAGGTCCTCCTGCTCCAGCTCCGGGAGGACGAGCGGCAGCGCCTCGGCAGCGCGTTCGACCTGCGGGCGTTCCACGACACCCTGCTCAACAACGGGTCGCTGCCGATCAGCTTCCATCGGCGACTCCTCCGCGAGACCATCCGCGGGCAGGCCGGCAACGGGACCGGCGGCGCCCGCGCGGCGCGGGCCTGACGGCAGGTGCAGGTCATCCCCTCGATCGATCTCGACCGGGGTCGCTCGCGGGTCGTGTTCTGGCCGGGCGCCTCGTCCGGCGTCGGTGCCCCGACCGACCGGCCGGAACGGATCGCCGAACGCTTCGTCGAGCTCGGGGCCCGGGCCGTCCATGTCGTCGACTTCGACGGGGCCCGATCCGGCGCGCCGCGCAATCTCGAGGCAGTCGGCACCATCGCCTCGCGGGTCGCCGTCCCGATCCAGCTCGCGGGCGGGCTGGAGGGCGCCGACCGGATCCGGCTCGCATTCGCCGCCGGAGCCACCCGGGTCGTGCTCGCGATGAGCGTCGTCGATGAGGCGGACGTTCTCGCGGAGTGCCTCGCAGTTGCCGGCGACTGGCTGGCCGTCGGGCTCGATCCCCGTCCCGAGCGGTTCGCCACGTTCCCCTGGAAGCGGCCCGACCCGCCGACGCTCGGCGGGGTCGTGGACGAGCTCGTCGGGCGCGGCGTTCGGCGATTCGTCCTGAGCCACGGCGGCACTGAGCCGGAGGGGGCGCTGCTCGGCGAGCTGATCCGGCGCCACGATGCGGACTTCCTCGTGGCCGGCGGGGCGACCGACCTGGCCGGCGTCCGCCGGCTGCGGGATCTCGGCGTGAACGGCATCATCCTCGGCCAGGCGCTCCTGTCCGGGGCGATCGACTTCGGTGAAGCCCTGGAGGCCGCAGCATGACCACTCGCCGCCCATCGGGAGCGCTCGTCGGCCTCATCGCCGTCGGCCTGGTGGCCGTTGCCTGCAGCGCCGGCGGCGCCGCGTCGGCGTCCGCTGCCGGCGGCCGGGCCTCGACCCTGCCCGAGCCGGCGAACGGCACCTGCCCGACCTCCCAGCCCGAGTCGTTGCCGGCCGCGGAGACCCGCCTCGTCACCATCGACACGGCCAAGGGCTCGATCGAGGTCACCGTCGAGTCGGACCTCTCGCCGATCGCCGTCGGCAACTTCGTTGCGCTTGCGTCGTGCGGCTTCTACGACGGCGTCGTCTTCCACAGGACCGCGACGCTTCCGGACGGGACGCCGTTCGTGATCCAGGGCGGCGACCCGACCGGGACGGGGACCGGCGGTCCCGGCTACCAGATCGAGGACGAGCCGGTCACGACGCCGTACGCGCGGGGCACGGTGGCCATGGCCCGGACGGCCGAGCCGAACTCGGTCGGATCGCAGTTCTTCATCGTCCTCGACGATGCGGCCGCGGACGTGCTGGCCGCCTACAACACGTACCAGATCATCGGCACGGTGACCGACGGCATGGATGCCGCCGACGCGATCTACGAGGCCGCCGACGCCGAGAACCCCAGCGACCCGATCGTCATGGACCGGGTCTCCGTTGCCACGCCATAGCGGCCGCCAGGCCGGGAAGGAGCGCTCATGACCCGCGCCACGATCAGCACCGAGAAGGGCGACATCGACGTCGACCTCTTCACGACCGACGCCCCGAAGGCGACCCAGAACTTCATCGACCTTGCGAAGAAGGGCTTCTACGACGACGTCGTCTTCCACCGGGTGATCCCGGGGTTCGTCGCCCAGGCCGGCGACGGCGAATACGGCAAGAAGTCCTCGCTCGACCCGAACCGGGTCGGGACCGGCGGCCCCGGCTACAAGTTCGAGGACGAGCCGGTCAAGGGCGAATACGGCCGCGGCGCGCTGGCGATGGCCAACGCGGGGCCGAACACGAACGGCAGCCAGTTCTTCATCTGCCACCAGGACCTGACGGGCCGGCTGCCGAAGAACTACACGCTGTTCGGCCAGGTGACGAAGGGGATGGACGTCGTCGATGCGATCGTGTCGGCGCCGCGAAACGCACGCGACATGCCGGACGATCCCGTCGCCATGACCGGCGTCACGATCCACGAGGAGTAGGGACGGCGATCCGCCCCGGCGGGCGTTCTCGCGCCCCGTTCGCGCTCGAACATTCTCCGGATGCGTAGATCGCGGCAGGACCGGCCCCCGAAGGCCGTTCTGCGCCACGTTCATGCTCCCCGGTGATATCTGGGCAGCGGATCGGGGCGGAAGGTCGCCCTTCCGGGACCGGATAATCCTCCACGGAATATCGCGCCGGGGGCCGCGCTGGTCCGGAGCCCACCGCAACGAACGTTAAGGAATTTACATCACGGTGTGCATCAAAACCCTTGGATTCGACCGGGTGACGCAGTAGGATTGGGCATGCGCTGTTAACGCAGCCACGCTGCCCCAGCGACAAGGTCATGGGTAGGTCGGGTCAGGGTAGTCGGTGCAGCCGACGTGATAGATGCCCTTGACGCGCGGCAGAAGCGTCCGTTTCGGCGGATACCTTCACCGGGACAGCATTCGAGGCGGCTCCTTCGGGAGCCGCCTCGTTCGTTTACGGCCGGCTTGAGCCCGGCGAACCGACGGCGCACAATGCGGTCCCGGTCGCTTTCCCCGCGGTCGGGCACGGAGGAGGAGTCGACATGAGCACCCGCGCCATCGCCCTGCGTCGGCCCCGCCCCCTCTTCACCGTCATTGTCGGAGCGATTGCGCTGGCGATCGCCGGTGGCGCTCTGCTGATCGCCGCCGGGTGGGTCGGCCCGGGCGCCGACGACGAGCTCGGCACGAAGGGCAAGCGACGCTCGGGGATCGTCGAATCGGCGGTCGCGGCCGCCGCCCCGGACGGCGGGCTTCGCGTGCCGTCGGCGGCCAGCGGCTTCACGCCGCAGACGCGGCTCGGCTTCACCTCCGGCGACCAGTGGGAGCCGGCGATCGCGGCCGACGACTTCGGCCATGTTTACGTCCTCTACGCCCAGTACCTCGGTGTACCTGGCTGTGCCGAGTGCCTCAGTCCGACCCAGGTCCTCCAGGTGAGCGCGGACCGCGGCGCAACGTGGTCGCCCCCCCGGCCGCTCCAGGCGCCGGGCCAGCGTGGCTGGGACTCGCAGATCGCCGTGGACCCGGTCGACGGGCGGACCGTCTGGGCGGCCTGGATCGAGAAGGACAAGAGCGACACGATGGTCGCCCGGTCCGACGACTTCGGGGCGACCTGGACGATCCGA
>DASTVH010000205.1:0-10521 GCA_035759195.1 Candidatus Limnocylindrales bacterium | reverse complement strand
GCGAGCCGCTCGAGGAGCGGCGGCGGCGGCTCGATGCGCTGGCGATGCCGCTCGCCCTCGAGGGAGGGCGATTCGCCCGCTCGCACCTGAGCCGGGTGGATTCGGTCGACGGGCTCGAGGAAGCGTTCGCGGCGGCCCGGGCGCGGCGCAACGAAGGGCTGATGGTCAAGGACCCGACGAGCGGCTACTCGCCCGGCCGCCGCGGGCTTGGCTGGCTCAAGATGAAGAAGGCGCTGGCGACGATCGACTGCGTCGTCGTCGGCGTGGAGGTGGGCCACGGCAAGCGGCACGGCGTCCTCTCGGACTACACGTTCGCGGTGCGCGACACGGAGAACGACCGACTTGTCACGATCGGCAAGGCGTACAGCGGCCTGACCGATGCGGAGATCGCCGAGATGACCCGCTGGTTCGAGGCCCACACGATCGCCCGCTTCGGGCGCTACCGGCAGGTCGAGCCGACCGTCGTCGTCGAGGTCGCCTTCGACGTCATCGTCCGGTCCAACCGCCACCAGTCGGGCTTCTCCCTCCGGTTCCCCCGGATCGCCTCGCTCCGACACGACAAGCCGGCCGACGAGATCGACACGCTGGACACCGTTCGGGCGCTCTACGAGGACCTCCAGCACGGCGCGGAGCACCTGGTCACCGCCGGCGCGAGGAAATAGTCCCGGCGGGCTGCCATTCGGGGGTGCCCGCGTCGTATCCTTGCCGCCATGTTCGATCCGATGCTCATCGGCGGCGAGCTCCAGCCGGTCGCGCTGACGCTGTACACGGACGCGTTCATGATCCGCGGCACGATCCGGACGCGCCAACGCCGGCTCACCGACATCCTCAACCTGGCCGACGACCCCTTCCTCGTGATCTCCGACGCCGTGACCGACGAGTACGGCAGCCACGGGTTCGCGGTCAAGACCGAATACGCGCAGGTCAACCTCCATGCCGTCCTGTTCGCGGTCGCCGAGGGGTCGATCGAGACCCGGCCGGACCTTCGCACGCCGAAGGTGCCCGAGATGGCGCTGATCTCGATCCCGCCGTTCAAGATCACCGGTCGCATCCACCTCCTGCCGGAGCGCGACCTCCAGGTCGCGCTGTCGGAGCTGACCGGTGAGTTCATCCCCGTCACCGATGCGACGTTCTGGTCGGACAGCATCGGCGAGGCGCGCTCAACGGCCGAGATGATCGCGTTCAACCACAACCGGGCCCAGATCCTCGCCCCGCACACCGCGGTCGATCCGTGGTCCGGGCTCGACCGGAGTGGCGAGGGGTCGGCGACCGGCGGGTCGAGCCCCAGCTCCGAGCAACGGCCCGACGAGGGCGGTCGGCCAGCCGGCGGATCGAGCGGCACGGACCCCGGCTGGGGCTGATCGACGCGGGAGTGTCGCGGCCGCCCGGCCCGGCCCGCTCGACGCCATACGCAACTCCCCCGGAGCGCCCATGCGCCAGCGGACGTCAGCGGTCCACCGGGAGGTCCCAGCGGTTACCCCACTCGACCCACCCCCCGTCGTAGACCGCGACATCATCGTGCCCGAGGAGCGTCAGCACGAAGGCGAGCTTCGCCGCGGCCACCCCGGACCCGTCGTAGCAGATCATTCGCCGGCCGCGCGACACGTTGCCTTTGAGCAGCGCGTCACGCAGCTCCGATCCGGAGCGGAAATGCTGGCTGCCCGGCCGCGTCATCGAGCCCACCGGCACGTTGGCCGCACCCGGGATGTGTCCGAGCCGCCTCGAGTTCCCCTCGAAGCCGCGGTACTCCGCCGGCGCCCGAGCATCGATGAACGACACGTCCGGCGAGCCGAGAAGGGCCCGAACGTCGGGCGTCGTCAACCGCATGCGGGGCTGGGCCCGGGGCGTGAACCGCCCGGATGCCGGCTCGGGCGTCGCGTTCGACAAAGGGCGGTCCTCGGCGACCCACGCCGGATAGCCGCCATCGAGGACTCGGGCGGATTCGAAGCCGTAGGCTCGCAGGCTCCACCACGTCCGTGCCGCGTAGAGGCTGAGCGTGTCGTCGTAGATCACGACGGTGGTCCCGTCACTCACCCCGACAGTCGCGAGCGCACTCGCGACCTGCTCGGGGCCGGCCAGCAGGAGGGCGTCGCCGTCATCGGACGGATCGATCAGGTCCGCCTTCCAGTCGAGGTGGACGGCACCCGGGATGTGACCGGCCTGAAAGGCCGAGCGCCCGCTCCCGTCGGGCCGCCAGCGGACGTCGAGGATCCGCAGCTCGGGCCGGCCGAGCTGCTCGGCCAGCCACTCGGTCGAGGCGAGGAACTCCGGCCGGGCGAAGCCGGACGCGGCCGGGCGCCGGTCGGTGGCCCATTCGGGGGGATCGGGGGGCATCGCCGGTATCATACGGCGGTGGTTGCGCCGTTCATGCCGGACGCCGAGAAGGTCGCGGCCGTGCGGCAGGCGCTCCCGGCGCTCTCGGCGGGGATCTACCTCGCGACCGGCGAGGTCGGCCCGCTGCCCGCCGAGACCGCCGCCGCCATGGACGAGTACGCGGGGCGGGAGCTGCGAACCGGCCGCGGGCACCCCGACGACGTCGCGGCCGGTCGCGAGCGGGTCGACGAAGCGCGCGCCGGCGTCGCCGCCGTCCTCGCCACCGACGTCGAGGCGATCACCCTGACCCACGGCGCATCCGACGCGCTCCGGCGCGCGATCGACGCCGTCGACTGGCGACCCGGCGACCGGCTGCTCGCGGTCGGTCGTGACGAGCCCGCGACGGCCGTGGCGCGTGCCGCCGCCGCAACCCGCACCAGGATGATCGTGGACGCGGTCGATCCGCCCCAGTTCGCCGACGACGCGGCAACCGCAACCGCGATCGCCGCCGCGCTCGCGCCGTCGACCCGCCTCCTCGTCGTGCCCCACGTGGCGGCCACCGGTGCCCGGCTGCCCATCGGGCAGATCGCGGCGACCGCTCACGAACGGGGCGCACTCGTCGCCGTCGACGGCGCCCAGGCGGTCGGGGCGATCGGCGTCATGGCGGACGAGACGGGCGCCGACTATTACGCGATCGCCGGCGAGAAATGGCTCCTCGGGCCGGAGGGAATCGGTGCGCTCTGGACCGGGCCCGGGCAAGGTCGCGGCGACGCCGGCCCGATCGAGTTCCACAGGCCCTCGATCGTCGGCTTCGCCCGCAGCTGCGGCTGGCTCTCGATGTACGTCGGGTTGCCCTGGATCCTCGAACGCGGCGGAGCCCTGACGCGAACGACAGCCGACCGCCTCGCGGCGATCGACGGCGTCGAGCTCCTGACGCCGCGCTCGCAGACTGCGACGCTGCTGGCGTTCCGGATCTCCGGCTGGCCGGCCGAAGCCGCCCTGGCCGAGCTCGGGTCGCGCGTCTTCGCGATCGCCGGCCTGGTTCGGTCGGCCGATGCGATCCGGGTCGGCGTCGGCTTCTTCTCGACCGAGGACGAGCTCGAACGGTTTGCTCGGGCAGTCGAGCTGCTGGCCGGGCACACCCCGGCGACCCTGCCGCCGAAGCCGCGTCTGGCCATCCTCGGCCAGGACCTCCCGTGAGCCGGGTTGTGCCGGAGCCGCGGCGCGAGGCGGGCGATCCGCGTCCGCGACCCCGCTCGTGGGCGGAGATCCGCTGGCGCCAGTTCCGCAATGCGCCGCGGCCGGTCGTCCGGGCGGTCATGGCGAGCCTCCTCGTCGCGATCCTCCTCGGTGCCGCGTACCTCGCCTATGACGTTGCGATCACGCGGGGCGCCGCGCTCCCCGGCGGCGACCTCCGGCTGCTGTTCGTCGTGCTCGACGTCGCGATCGTGCTCGCGACCGGCAGCCTCGTCACGTGGCTCGTCGTTCCCCAGCCGACAGGGTCCGGCACGCGGGTCGTCCGGACCGGCTGGAGCGCGGCGCTCGGGTTCTTCGCGGCGGTTCCGGTCAGCTACCTCGTCCTCGTCGTGGTCGTCCAGGTCCTCAAGCCGCTCCTCGTCTGAGGGCCGCACCCGACGACCCGGCGCCGGACGGTCCGAACGCTCGTCGAATGTGCCGTTCCGCACCACTTCCGTGACACGCCCATGTCACTGATATAGCCCGTTCGTACCATTCCACGGTACCCTCGGCTCGATATCATCAGGAACGTCCCGGAACCGAGTCCGGCCCGTTCATTTCGCCCACTCCACGAGGTCCCCGCGTGGCAATCGACGAGCAGCACGTCGCGCTCCCGAAGCTCTACGGTGCTCCCGCCTACGCGCGCCCGCCGCGCCCGGTCGAGGTGCTCGAACGCCCGCTCGACCCCGACGACCTGCCGATCGAGGCGATCCAGACGCCCGAGGAGCGGGAGCTCGCGGCCATGTTGCCCGCCCGCGCCTACGCCGCCGGCGGGACTCGCCCGACGGGCCAGTCGGCCGCCTACCCGGCGACGCCGATGAACGAGGTCCCCCAGCTTCGCCCGAAGCCGCTCAGCCTGCGCGCCCTCGCCGGCCGGATCCTCGGCACCGGCGACTCCTGAACTTGGGCTCGTCCACGCGGTCGTGCTGCCACTCGCAGCCGGCGTCGGAGGGGCGTGGCGAGGCGCCGGTGTAGGATCGCGCCGTGGGGGAGTAGCTCAATCGGTTAGAGCGGCGGGCTTATATCCCGCTGGTTCCAGGTTCGAGTCCTGGCTCCCCTACCAGCACGCGCGACCGGGACGCCCGCGCGGAGCGTCTTGCCGTTCCGTGCGATGATCGCGCCCCATCCCGGCGCCGCCGCGCGTCCCTCAGGCCGATCCGATGCCGCGACTCCCATCCCCGAACCACCCACCGCGCCTCCTCGTCACCCTCGCGATCGCGGCGGTCGCCGTGGCCGTGGGCGCCGTTTCCGCTGCGGGCGTCTGGTCGCCTGAAGGCGAGGTCGCCGCGGCGATCGGCCTGCCCGGCTCGCCGTCCGCCGAACCCGCGCCGGCTCACCGGGCGACTCCCGCGCCTACGCCCCGGCCGACGCCACGGCCGACCCCCCGACCGACGCCGATCCCCACCCCGCCGCCGACCCCGCCGCCGACGCCGGCCCCGACGCCCCCGCCGGTCCTGGCGATGAACCTCTACGCCGACGGCGACTTCGTCAGCCAGGCCACCAAGGACCAGTGCGTCAGCGCGGCGATGCAGATCATGTTGAACGTCATCGGTCCGGATGACGATCGCTCGAAGGAGACCCAGGCCCGTCTGGACAGCATCGCGACGCGCCTGACCAACACCCGACCCGGTGCGACCGAGCCGAAGGGCTGGGCCGCCGGCCTCGAGGAGTGGGGCGCCGGCGGGTACGAGGTCACGGTCGCGCCGACGCGAGGCAAGGCGATCGAGCGGGCCGTCCGGGCGATCCGGGCCACCGGCCGGCCGGCCGGGCTTCTCGTCTGGCGCGGCGCGCACTCGTGGGTCCTCCACGGCTGGGAGGCGACCGGCGACCCGGCCGGCTCCGAGGAGATCACCGTCACCCACCTCTACGTCAGCGATCCCTGGTACCCCCGGATCAGCAGCATCTGGGGTCCCTCCCGCGGGCCGAACGCGAGGATCACGCCGGAGCAGCTCGAGGAGGACTACCTCCCGTGGCGCCGGCCCAGCGGGCCGTACCCCGACATGGACGGCCGGTACGTCGTGATCCTGCCCGTCGACCGCTGAACGGGGCGCCGACGCAGGTCCGACGCCGACACGCCGCCCGGCTCCTCGCGACGATCCACCCATTGGCCGTCCTGCGACGGCTGCCACGCGGATAGGCGCTCAGGCGATCTCGCGAAGTCGGTCGGCGACGTCCTCGCGCCGTCCGTCGTGAAGCGAGCGCTGTGGCGGCAGCGAGGCGAGCCAGGCCGCGATCTGCTCCGGGACGATGACAGCGCACGCGGGCGTCCGCGCGTGCGCGGGGTCGGACGTCACGAGTGCCGCGTGGACCTTGACGACGAAGTCCTGCTCCTCGGCCGCGATCCAGCGACGGACCCGTTCGGCGTCCCGCGCCGCGCGCTCCAGCGGGTTCTCGAGCGGCACCCAGCGACCGTCCGCGCGGCGGACTTCCCAGGCGTTGCCGTGACGACGCGTGAAACGTGGCGGCGGCGGCTCCGAGAGGAGCGCGAGGCCGAACGGGCCGAGGACCAGGTTGCGGATCCGACGGCCCTCCGGGAGGGTGACCGAGGGCGCGACGACGTAGTCGTCGGGCAGCGAGGCCATCGCCCTGGCGACGGCGCCCGCGGGCGGCTTGTGGAAGGCGACGGCCGCCACCCGGCCGAGGCGCAGTGCGCCGACGATCGCGAAGCAGGGCGGCGCGACGAGCGAGACCGCCCACACGAGCGCCCCGATCGCCATCTGGTCCGGGGCGGGGCGGACGACCGACGGCGTCAGGCCGCGGACGAGCGGCGTGGCGAACGTGAGCCAGGCCAGCCCGATGCCGCCGACGAGCAGCACCGTTCCGACGACCGCGCCGAGAACGAGCGGGCCGCGAGCCGGGCGCATCAGGTGCGACGGCTGGATCAGCTGCATCTGACGAGCATGGCCCACGAGGAGCCGCCGGCCCATGGCCAGATTGGGTCAGGGAGGGACGCCGACAGGACCAGACCCCGCGTCCCGGACAGCCGTCCGCAGAGCCAGGAGCTGGTGCGACTCGGCACCGAGACCGAACGAGGCGCCGCTCGGCCGCCGGCCACTGGGACACCCGTACCATTGCGGCCCCTCACGCTCAGGGCCATGGTGGGACGGCACCGGGGATTCATGCCCGGAGTAGAGGCCTTATCTCGTGTCCTTCATCCACCGCCCGACGGCGCAGCGAGGCGCCCGGCACCTGCTCGGCGCGGCCGTGGCCGCCGTCGTCGTGTTGCTCGGTCTCGTGCTGCCCGTCGGCGCCGTGGAGGGCCCGACGAAACTCTTCGACGTCGTGGTCTCGCCGCGATCCGGCACGCCGACGACGCCGATCACCTTCAGCGCCGAGTACCGCAACCGCGAAGGATCGGCACCGGCCTGGGTCCGGGTGGTGATCGATGGGTCGGCCCATGACATGACGAGCGGCGGCGGCACCGACTGGAAGAAGGGCGTGAGCCACTCGTTCTCCACGACGCTGTCGGCCGGTGTCCACCAGATCCGCTTCGAGGCGTCCGACACTCGCAAGTTCAGTGACACGGCCGACGGCGGCACCGTGACGATCACCGTGCCCCCGACGCCGACGCCCACGCCGATACCGGACCCGACACCGGTCCCGACCCCGAAGCCCACGCCCCAACCGACGCCGAGGGCAACCCCTCCGCCGACGCCCGCCCCGACGCCGACTCCGGCGCCGACGTCCGGTAGCACCTCCGCGGGAGCCGGCGGATCCGGCACCGGCGGGTCCGGCACCGGCGGGTTCGGCACCGACGGGTCCGGCACCGACGCCGAGGGCCCGGGCGCGGTCGGCGGATCAATCCTGCCCGGTGGCGGCGCCGACGGCGGTCTGCCGGATGGCGGGCCCGGAACCGGCCCCGGCACGAACGGCGCACCCGGCGGGGACGGTCCGGGCGGCGCTCCGTCGGGCGGTTCGGGCTCGTCCGACGGTCACGTTCCGGGCGGCGGCGATGGCTCATCCGGCGCCCCGGGCGGTCCGGACGAAGGTTCGGGCTCGGCCGGCAGGGCCGGCAGCGAGGGGCCCGGCACCGGCGCCTCCGGCAGCGGGGCCGGCCCGACCGGGTCCGACGGGACGCCCGCCTCCGGATCCGGGCCGAGCGGGGGGAACGGCTGGGGCGCGCTGGCGGCTGCGCTCGACGTGCTGGGCCTCGAGGGCGGCTCCCCGGCGATCCGCATCCTCCCGACGCTGGTCGGCACGACCGGCGCGGCGGCGATGGCGCTCGCCTTCGCGATCTTCGGCAAGAAGCGGCGAGACGAGGAACCGCCGGCGCCCGACGAGGTGCTCCAGGCGCATGCCGCCCGCGGGACGGGCGTCGCCGCCACCTCCGATCTCGCTCGCGGCGCGATCCCGGCTCCATTCGACGCGGAGGCCGCGCTGCCCCGCTGGCGCCGCCCCTCGCTGCTCGAGGCGCGCAAGGCCGACCCGCTGCGAACCGTCGTGACGTCGCCCCGCTTGAGCTTCGACGACGGCCGGGTGAACCCGGTCGAGGGACGCGAGCGGCGGATCATCCGCTACCGCGTCGTCCGCCTGCTCGACGCACCGGACGAGCTTCGCTCGGTCGACATCGGGCAGCTCGACCAGGGCGATGAGGTCCAGCTGCTCGAGAAGTCGGGTGCGTACTGGCTGGTCCTCTGCCCGGACGGCCGGCAGGGCTGGCTCCACAAGATGACGCTCGGCGAGATCGTGTCCGACGAGCAGCCCGCGGGCGGCGACGCCTGGGACAACCCCGAGCTGGGCACCGACGTGCTCGCGGCCTACCTGGCGGCACGCGCCAGAGCCTGAACGCCGCCCGCCCCCTCTCCGGAGGAGCGCCGCGGGCCGTCGGTCATCGCCGACTCGTTTCTGCACCCCGGCCTCGTGGCGGCTCGCGGCGCACCTAGAATGGGGCCATGCCCGCCGGGTTCACGAGTACGCGCTTCGTGGGGCGGGATTCGGCGTTCGCGCGGCTGGCCCCCGCCCTCGAGGCGGCGACCGCCGGCACCTCCACGACGGTGCTGATCGAGGGCGGCGGCGGGATCGGCGTCAGCCGGTTCGTCACCGAGGCCGCCGCCCGCGTCACCTCCCTCGCGGAGCCGTTCGAGGTCCTCCGCGGGCGGGCCCTGCCGGCCGGCACCGACGAGCCCTACGCGCCGGTCCTCCGCGCGCTCCGGCCGCTCCTCGCCGGCCTCTCCGACGACGCGCTCGTCGCCCTGCTCGGACCAAGCGTCGAGGACCACGTCCGGCTGCTGCCTGAGCTCCACGGCCGCCTCGCCCATGCCGGCGCCGTGCCGGAGCGGCCCACCGTGACCTCGGCCGAACGGCGCCAGGCGCGGATCCTGGAGGGCATTCTCGGGGTCCTCGGGCGGCTCTCGGAGCGGCGGCCGGTCATGCTGGTGCTCGAGGACCTGCACCACGCCGACGCCGGCACGCGGGCCTTCGCGACGTTTCTCGCCCGGGTGCAGCGGCCGAACCGGGTCTGCCTAATCGCGACGTACCAGGCGGACGAGGTCACGAGCGTCCACCCGCTCGCCGCCGGGATCGCCGCAATGGTCGACGCGCGCCGCCCGGCCCGTCGGCTGCCGATCGAGCCGCTCGGGCGCGACGAGCTGGCCGATCTCATCGAGGGCATCGAGGGCGAGCGACCGACCGGCTCCGCCCTCGTCCTCGTCGCCGAGCGGAGCGGCGGACGGCCGCTCATCGCCGAGGAGCTGCTGGCCGCCCGCCGGGAGCTCTCCGGCGCGTCGCTGACCGGCAGCTTCGAGGATCTCGTGATCGCCCGGTTCGGGCTCCGGACGCCGGAGTGCCGGCGCGTCCTCCGGCTGCTCTCGCTGGCGGGACGGCCGCTCAGCATGGCCGAGCTCGCGGCGGTCTCCGAGCACCTGGAGCGGACGGCCGGGGATCGCCCGCCACCGCGCTCGTCGACGTTGCCCCGCCGCGCCGACGGACCGATCGACGGCGACCTCTCGGCGGGCCTCGCCGAGGCCGTCGAACACGGCTTCGTGGAGTCCGGTGATGACGGGGTCGACTTCCGCCACGAGCTGATCGGCCGAGCCGTCGCGGCCGACCTCTTGCCCGGCCAGCAACACCGCCACCACCTCGCCCTGGCCGCCGCGCTGACGGCCCACCCTGCCGCGGCCGCCCGCCACTGGCAGATGGCCCACGCGACCGTGGAGGTGCACGAGGCAGCCGTCGCGGCGGCCGGTCGGGCCGAAGCGGTCCACTCGCCCGAGGACGCCCTCCGTGAGCTCGAGCTCGCCCTCGCCGCGATCGTCCCGCTCGCACGGGACGGCCAGGCGGCGGGCCCCAGCCGGCGCCGGTCGGTCGAGCAGATGGCCGACGTGTCGGCCCTCCAGATCCGGGCGGCCGAGGCCGCCTTCGCCGCCGGCCGGCCGGCCCGCGCCGTCGCCTACGTGGAGCTCGTCATGGCCGGCCTCGACGAGCGCAGCGACGGGCTGGCCCTCGGGCTGCTCCACGAGCGTCTCGCCCGATACCGCCGGGCGGCCGGCGACAGCGATGGAGCGATCGCCGCCCTCGAGCGCGCCGTCGCGCTCGTGCCCGATGAGCCCTCGACCGAACGGGCGAGCGTCCTCGCCGCCCTCGCCCAGGCGAAGATGCTCGAGGGCACCTTCTCGGACGCCGAGCGGCTCGCCCGCGAGGCGATCGCGATGGCCGAGGCCCGCGGCCCCGAGGCCCGATCGGTGCTCGCCCACGCGACGACGACGCTCGGGGTCTCGCTGGGCTGGGGAGACGACCCGGAGGCGGGCGTCGCCCTCCTTCGCCAGGCGCTCGCCCTGGCCGAGGAAGCGGGCGACCACGACGAGACGTTCCGGGTCTACGCCAATCTGACCACGGTCCTCGACCTCGTCGGACGTCGCGAGGAGGCGGTCGAGGTCGCCTACGAGGGGATCGAGGCCACGCGACGGGCCGGTCTCGAGGCCGTCTACGGCAATTTCCTGCGGGGCAACGCCGCCGACCCGCTCTTCCTGCTCG
>DASTVH010000204.1:0-4198 GCA_035759195.1 Candidatus Limnocylindrales bacterium | reverse complement strand
ACCTCCGAGTCGAACCGCGGGCTCGTGATCACGTCGGTCAGGAGATCCTCGACGTTGTCGAGGATGCCGGGCTCCGCGACGGATGTGGCGAGGTGGAGGATCTCCTCCTTGAACAGGAACTTCTCTTCGTGGTCGAGCATGGCCGGATGGTACACCGCGCTCCCGGCCGCCCCGTTACGCGTTCGGAGCGCCCCGGCCGGGTCGGAAACGTCGCCGCAATGCCCCGGCGTGCAGGCTGTGAGCACGGCTCGGACGATGAGCCGGGGAGGACCACGATGAGCGACCAGTTCCGCCCGCCGATCGTCGATCCGCTGAACACCGCCGAACACGCCGACGCGGACGCCGCGGAGCGCCGTGAGGAGGCCCGGGAACGGGGCCTGCCGGAGCACGAGATCGACGCCGACGAGACCGTCGGCGGCGGCGTGTTGTCAAGTGGCGGCACCGCGATCGATCGCGGGACCGGCACGCTCGGCGGCCGGGCCCAGGACCGCGAACGGCCGTTGCCCGACGACGAGGACTTCGACGGCGACGACGTGGCAGACCGGGTCGTGCCGGAGCCGGTCGATCCGGACCGCCGCGCTCCGGAGCCGCGCTGAGCGGGCGGCGGCTCCGGGGGGGAACGCCGCCCGCCTCGAATCCAGCGGCCCCGGCCGTTCGGCCGGGGCCGCTCCTCTCCTCCGCCGGGTTTCGGGCGGACGGGGCCTAGGGGTAGAGCCCGCGCATCGAGGTCGCGTCGGCGACCCGCTGGACGGCCAGGAGGTAGGCAGCCGTCCGCATGTCGATCTGATCGCGCCGGGCGATCGCCAGGGTCTCCGCGAAGGCCTTGACCATGATCTCCTTGAGCTTGGCGTTGACGACGCTCTCGCTCCAGTGGTCGCGGTTGAGGTCCTGGACCCACTCGAAGTAGCTGACGGTCACGCCACCGGCGTTGCACAGGATGTCGGGGATCATGAACTTGCCGGCCCGGAAGAGCTCGATGTCGGCCTCCGGCGTCGTCGGGCCGTTCGCCGCCTCCGCGATGATCCGGGCCCGGATGTTGGCCGCGTTGCGCGACGTGATCTGGTTCTCGAGCGCGGCCGGGATGAGGATGTCGCACTCGGTCTCGAGGATCTCGGCGTTCGTGATGTCGCTCGCGCCGGGCAGGCCCTGGACCGTGCCGTGCTCCTTCTTCCAGTTGATGACGCGGCCGATGTCGAGCCCGCCCGGGTTGTGGATGCCCCCGCTCGAATCGGAGACCGCGACGACCGTCGCGCCCTCCTGCGAGATCAGCTGGGCGGCGATCGAGCCGGCGTTGCCGAAGCCCTGGACCGCGACGGTCGCCCGGGTCAGGTCGACCCCCAGATGGCGAGCCGCCTCGACGATGCAATAGACGGTGCCGCGCGCGGTCGCCTCGTTGCGTCCCTCGGAGCCACCGAGCGAGATCGGCTTGCCGGTCACGACGCCCGGCACCGTGTAGCCCGCATGCATCGAGTAGGTGTCCATCATCCAGGCCATGATCTGGGCGTTTGTGTTGACGTCCGGGGCCGGGATGTCCTTCTCGGGTCCGATCAGGACCTCGATCTCCGTGAAGAAGCGGCGGGTCAGCGCCTCGAGCTCCTTCTGGCTCAACTTCTTGGGATCGACGATCACCCCGCCCTTGCCGCCGCCGTACGGGATGCCGACGACCGCGCATTTCCAGGTCATCCACATCGCGAGGGCCTTGACCTCGTCGAGCGTGACGTCCTGGTGATAGCGGATGCCGCCCTTCGCCGGCCCGCGGCCGAGGTTGTGCTGGACCCGGTAGCCGGTGAAGACCTGGACCGAACCGTCGTCCATCTTCACCGGGAAGTGGACGGTCAGCTCGCGGCGCGGCTCACGGAGCACGCGGCGCAGGCCGGGATCGAGGTTGAGGCGCTCGGCCGCCAGATCGAACTGCTGCTGGGCGACGAGCCAGGGGTTGATCGACGCGGCAAGATGCTCGGTCGTCATTCCGCGAAGGACCTCCGTCTGAGGCGCGCCACCGGTCTGCGGTGACCGCGGTTCCGGGTCGTCTCCCGGACGGCCCCACGGGACGCGGCGAGCCGGAATGGAGGCACGCCGCGCGTCTGACATTCGGGCCTGAGTATAGCGACTCCCGAGCGTGACGCGCCTCCGCCAAAACACCGTACCGCAACATGGGCGCAACGTTGTCGCAACCTACGAACCCCGACGACTCCCGGCATCGCGGGCGCTCCCCCCGCGGCGGTCAGCGCTTGTAGAGCACCGCCGCGCCGACGCAGCCGGGGCCGAGATGCGGCCCGACGGAGGCGCCGACGATCGAGACCGTGACCTCGGATGCGTCGAGGCCGGCGCGGCGGATCACCTCCTCGCGGAAGGCGTCGATGTCGGGCGCCATCGTATGGAGGATCGCCAGGCGTTCGATCGGCCGGGCACAGATCAGCTCGATGCAGCGCTCCCGCGACTTCGCCCGCGTCCGTGGCTTGTCGGCGGTGTCCACGACGCCGTCCTCGACCGCGATGATCGGCCGGACGGAGAGCAGCGTCCCGATCGCCGCGCGGGCGCCGCTGATTCGGCCGCCCTTCTTGAGGTACTCGAGCGTCTCGAGGGAGACGTACATCCGGAGGTCCGAGGCGCGGTCGTTGAGGACCCGGGCGATCTCCCCGGCCGACACGCCGCGCCGGGCCATCTCGAGGCCCATGGAAGCGAGGATGCCCTCCGCCATCGAGGCGCCCTGCGAGTCGACGATGTGGATCTCCCGGTCGGGCAGCATCTCCTTCGCGATCTCGGCGCTCTTGATCGCGGCCGACAGCTTGTGCGAGACGTGGATCGAGACGATCGCGTCGGCGCCGGCCTCGAACACCTCGTCGTAGATTCCCTTGACCTCGCCCGGGCCTGCTGCGGCGGTCTTGGGGAACGGCGCGTTCGGCGCCGTCATACGGGTCCAGAACTCGTCGGTCGAGAGATCGACGCCGGCGCGGAACGTCTCGTCGCCGAAGGTCACCAACAGGGGAACGATGCGGATCCCGTCGGCCTCGGCTTTCGCCGGATCGAGGTCGGAGGCAGAGTCGGTCACGAACGCAACGCCGGCCACGGGATCACCCTCCAGGCATCCGGTTCCCCCAACGCTGCTCGGATGATACGGGCAGCCCGCCATCCTGACGCCGCTCCTGTGCACCCGACCCGGGCAGCGAGGCGGCGCGGCCGCTACCCTTCCGCCGATGGATCGCTCGATGTGGGCCGTGCTGGGCGGCACGTTCACCCTGCGCTTCTCGACCGGCCTCACCGGAGCGATGCTCGGCGTCTACCTCGCGAAGCTGCCGGAGCACGGCGGGCCCGAGGTGGCGGCGACGACCCTCGCGCTGCTCCACGCGACGTTCTACCTCACCGAGCTCGTCCTCTCGCCGCTCTTCGGGATCCTCTCGGACCGGCTCGGCCACCACCGGGTCATGCTGTTCGGGCCCGTCTTCGGCGCGGTCGCCGTGATCATGACCGGCCTCACCACGAATCTCTTCATCCTCGGCGGGACGCGGTTGCTCGAGGGTGCGTCGACCGCGGCGAGCGTGCCGTCGATCCTGGGCTACATCGCCCTGGCCACGGCGGGCAACGAGCTGCTCCGGGGCAAGGCTGCGGCTCGCTTCGAGGGTGCGACGCTGGCCGGGCTCGGCGTCGGGTTCGCGGCGGCGCCGCTCCTCTTCGACGCCTTCGGCCCCGCCGCGTTCTTCCTCAACGCGGTCGTCTACGGCATCTCGTTCCTCATCTACCAGTTCGGCGTCGAGGACCGCGACCGGGAGGAGCGCCTGGCGGCCGCCGCGGACCGCTCGGGACGGATGGACCTCGGCCGCTACGCGGTCCTCCTGCGGACCTCGCACGTCTGGCTCCTGGCACCCACCTGGATCGCGGTGAACGCCTCAATCGGCGTCTGGTTCAGCCAGTCGATCTTCCAGTTCTCGAAGGCGGACCCGCGCTTCCCCGACCAGTTCCTGCTGCGCGGCTTCAGCCCGGTCGAGATCTCGCTCGCGGCGGTGGTCATCGGAATCCTGTTCGGGGCCGGCCTGCTCTACTGGGGTGATCGCTTCAAGGCCTTCCGGCGGACGACGATCATCCTGTACGGGATCCTCGGCGGGGCGCTCCTCACGGCCGCCGGCGTCGCGATCAACCACCAGGACGGCTTGCCGCTCGTCGTCCCGATCGTTGCGCTGCTCGCGGCCGGGTTCGGGCT
>DASTVH010000203.1:0-19293 GCA_035759195.1 Candidatus Limnocylindrales bacterium | reverse complement strand
GTTCGCCGACGATCGAGAGCATGAGCGGCGCCGGCGTGAAGTAGCTCAGCGTCCGGGGGTGGTAGGCGTTGAGCTGGTGCGGCGCCAGTCGCCGTCGGAACTCGTCGAGGATCTCGCTCGACGTCGTCGGAGCGGAGGGCGCCGGACCCGGCTCGCCCGACGGTCCGAAGAAGGTCTCCCGCAACGGCCCGAAACCCGCCGGCTCGCCCATCGACCGCGCAAACGCGTGGTCGTAGAGGTAGTCGAGGGCCGCAGCCCAGGCCTCGGCGCCGAGCCGCTCGAGGGCCGGCCTTGCCGACGGGTCGGCGAAGCCGAGCAGCTCGGGCTCGGGATGCCAGGCGAAGCGGTCGGGGGGCGGGTCGTTCCGGGGCACTCGACGATGGTACGTGGCGGGACCGGACCGTTTCCGAATGATCCGAGGGGCGAAGGGCGGATCCGCGGATCAGTCCCGGAAACGAGGGCCCCGGCCGTCACCGGGCGAGTGGCGGTGCGCGAGGCGCGGCCGCCGGCCGGGCATCAATGCGAGCGGCCGCGTCGCCGAAGCGCCCCGCACGGCCCGTTCTGCTCGAATGATCCGGAACGTGAGGGCGGCGGCCTCGCGGCATGTAGAGTTCCGTCGCGTGACCAGCCCCCGACCGATCCAGTACAAGGGCGAGGACCTCGACCCCGAGCGCGGGCCCGGCCTCGGTTGCTTCCGATTCCAGCTCGCCGTCCTGGCGATCGCGATCGTCCTGACGCCGCTCAGCGTCGCCTGGCGCTGGCCGGAGTGGCTCAGCGCCGCGCTCCTCTTCCTCGTGATCGGCCTGCTGCTCGTCGCCGGCCAGACGATCATCTTCCTGCTTCGCCTCGTCGCGGCCGACCGCCGATCCCGGCGCCGCCCGCTCGGCAGCGCGACGAAGACGGTCGGCGAGCTGGAGGAGGAGCGGGGCGAGCAGGACCCCCGGGACGACGAACGCGCGGGGGATACGGAGGCCGGCGGACGCTCGGACGACGGAGGCCCCGTGCGACAATGATCGGCAGGCCGGCGGGTCCCGCCGGCGCGAGATCGGAGGAGGCTGTCCCGAGGTGCCCGTGCTCGCGACCTACTTCTCCGTCCGCCGCGGCCGCGACGCGTTCTTCAAGTTCTACATGAAGACACTGTTCGCCCGGCAGATGCACGAATACGCCGAGAAGTACGGGATCCGCTTCCTGGGCTGGTACAACGTGGCGCACGGCTGGGACTTCGACAATGTGATCCTGCTGGAACTGCCCGATTACGCGACACTGGACAGGCTGGAAGCCGACGAGGGCATCCGCGCCCTGGGCCACCGGGCCGGGGAGTGGATCTTCCAGCGCCACCACTCGATGTTCCTCAGGGAGCGAATGGGCCCTGATCTGGAGTTCCACGGATGACCGACGGCGACAACGGAGGCGACGCGATGGACACGAGCCACAACGACCTGCTCGGCGAGATCGCGGCCGACGCCGCCCTCGAGCGGTCCGATTTCCTCGTCCAGGCGACCGAACAGATGCGCCGCTTCCTCGACGCCAACAAGGACCGGATCGCCGAGATCGGCGGCCTGACGCTGATCGACGAGGACCCCGACTACCTCTCGATCGCGCCGGATCTGACGTTCCGCAGCCGAACCCGGTTCGTCGATGAGCTGAGTGGCGAGTGGACGAGCGAGACCGAGATCCTCGAGTCGCCCTCCGAGCTCGTCGAGCTCTACAACCCGGCCGACGTCTACGCTGCCTTCGCCGACGCGGCCAGGAACAGCGCCGGCCTGGGTGAGGAGCCGACGGCGACCCCGGAGATGCTCGAGGCGGCCGGCATCGGCATCGACGAGAGCGTCTCCACCGGGCCGGATCCGTACGCCGCCGCGGCCGACGACTGGGCCGCGACCCAGCCGATGCCGCTCGACGCCGACGACGACGAGCTTGCCGCCCAGCGCCTCTACGACCTCGCCCTCGAGTTCCAGGAGCGCAGCCAGCGCAGCGAGTCGCGCCTGCTCGAGCAGTTCGAGGACGCGGCGACCCTGCTCGCGGGCCGGATCGGCGACCTGGTCATCAACGACGACGAGGACGAGCGGCTCACGCTGACGGCCGCGGGTGAGTTCCGGGCCGAGGTCCTCACCGAGGAAGAGAACGAGTGGCGTCCGCTCAGCTCCGCGGACGAGCTCGTCGAGTACTACGACCCGACCGACGTCTTCGGCGACCTGGCCGACGCCCTCGCCGAGGCCTATCCCGCGATCGCGCCCGAGCTCGCGGGCGAGCTGGTCGCGGCCGAAACGACCGACGCCTCGAACGGGGCCGCTGAGCCGGTCGCCGAGGAGACCGACGAGGACGAGGAAGAGGACGAGGGCGAGGACAAGGCCGGCGAGGAGGGTCCGCGCCGCGCGTGACGATGCGGCTGGTCGCTTCCGAACTCGTCGAGAGCCGGGAGATCCTCCCGGGCCAGTGGCTCCAGTCCTTCCACGCTCCGCACCTCGCGGCCGGCTCGCGGGCCGGCCAGTTCGTCCACGTCCGGACCGGCGACTACTCGGGGCTCGTCCTCCGCCGCCCGTTCTCGATCAACACCGCCGATCCGGCGACCGGCATCGTCACGATTCACTTCCGGACGATCGGACGCGGGACCGAGTGGTTCACCCGGCTGCGGGCCGGTGACGTCATCGACATGCTCGGCCCGCTGGGCCGGCCGTTCGAGGTGGATCCGCGGTCGCGCCACCTGCTGCTCGTCGCCGGCGGGCTCGGCATGGCGGGCGTCCGGTTCCTCGCCGACGAGGCGATCCGGGACGGCCGCCAGGTGACGCTGCTCTTCGGCGCAGCGAGCGCGCGGGACGTCTATCCCTCGTCGCTCCTTCCCGACGAGATCGAATACGTGATCGCGACCGACGACGGCTCCGTCGGCCGGCCGGGCCTCGTCACGGAGCTCGTCCCCGAGTACGAGGCCTGGGCCGACCAGGCCTTCGCCTGCGGGCCGGCGGGCATGCTCGCCGCTCTCGCCCGACTGGCCGTCGGCCGCCGCCAGCGCCTCGGCGTCGCCCGGCTCGGGCGCAAGCGGGGCGGCGGGCGGACGGATCCGATCGGCTCGCCGGCCGCCCGTCGGAAGTCGTACCTCCAGGTGTCCATGGAGCAGAACATGGGCTGCGCGGTCGGAGCCTGTCTCGGCTGCGTCGTCATGGGCGTGTCGGGCCAGCCCCAGCGCGTCTGCCGCGAGGGACCGGTCTTCGCGTCGGACGAGATCGACTGGGAGGCGGGCTGGTGAGCCGGGGGGCGTCGCTCGTGCCGCTCGTGGCCGGAATCGCGGGGCCCGCGGTCGTGGGTGGCTGCGCCGCCGTCACGGCCCTCGCCTACCGGGGGACGGCCGGCCAGCCGTACTCGCCGCTCAGCCACTGGGTCTCGGAGCTCGGGGAGGAGGGCGTGTCGGGGCTGGCCGCGGTCTTCAACGCGGGAGCGGTGGTCGGCGGTGCCTGCCTGAGCGCGCTGATGCTCGCGCTGGCTCGTGCCCGCGGCGGCCGACTGGCCCGGATCTATGGCCGGATCGGGGTCATCGGTGGGGTCGCCGGCTCGCTCGTCGGCCTGTTCCCGATGAACCGGATCCTCTCCCACGCGATCGTCTCGACCTCGTTCTTCAACCTGACCGCGCTCGCGATCGCCCTCGCCTCGATCGACTTCGGCGCGCGTCCCGACGGCCGGTTCGGCGCTGTGCAGGCAGGGCTGGGGGCGGTCTCGACGGCGGCATACCTCGCCTTCGGCGTCGTCGCGATCGAGGCGATCCGGGAGCAGGGGCTCGCCGCACTCGAGCCGCCGATCGTCCGCGAGGAGATCTCGCTGCTCACGACGTTCGAATGGGCCTCGCTGCTCTCGATCATGGCGTGGGTCATGGCGACGGCGGCCGGCTGGGCGAGGGACGACTCGTGACGACGTCGCACCGCCCGCTGGAGCGCCTGGCGTTCCACGCTCCGTCCGGAGGCCCGGGGCGATGAAGGCGAAGCGGCGCGTGACGACGTCGCTCGAGGTCCGGCCGGGGCCGGCCCGGATCCCGCTGGAGCGCAAGACCAGGGCGGCCATCAAGGCCCGGGAGGCCCGGACGCCCGTGCCGCCGCCCACGGTCCGGGAGCCCGCGCCGCCGATCGAGGCCGTGGATCTGGCGGTCGACCTCGGTCGCGGGCTCGTCCTCGCCAATCCGATCCTCGTCGCGTCGGGGACGTTCGGCTACGGCGTGGAATACGGCGAGGTCGTCGACGTCGAGCGCCTCGGAGCGATCTGCTGCAAGGGGACGACCCTGCGGCCGCGGATCGGCAACATCACCCCCCGCGTGACCGAGTCGCCGGGCGGCATGCTGAACTCGATCGGGCTCCAGAACCCGGGCGTCGACGCCGTCATCGAGAAGTACGCGGCGACCTGGACCGGGTGGCGGACACCGGTGATCGTCAACGTTGCCGGCGAGTCGGTCGCCGACTACGTCGAGGTCGCGAGGCGGCTCGACGGCGTACCCGGCGTGGCCGCGATCGAGCTGAACATCAGTTGCCCGAACGTCGGCCGGGGCGGCCTGCAGTTCGCGATCGACGCCGGCGCCGCCGGCGAGGTGACGGCGGCGGTCCGCCGGGCGACGGACCTGCCGCTCCTCGTCAAGCTCTCACCGAACGTCGCCGACGTCCGGCCGATCGCCCGCGCGATCGCCGACGCCGGCGCTGACGCCCTGACGGCCATCAACACGCTGTCCGGCATCGCGGTCGCTCCGTCGCGGGCGAAGCCGCTCCTCGGGAACGTCTACGGCGGCCTGTCCGGGCCGGCCATCAAGCCGATCGCGCTGCGGATCGTCTACGAGGTCGTCCAGGTCGTCGATGTGCCGGTCGTCGCGATCGGCGGCGTGACCGAGCTCGGCGACGTGCTCGACTTCCTCGCCGTCGGCGCGGCGGCCGTCCAGGTCGGGACCGCGATCTTCGCCGACCCGGCGCTGCCGGTTCGACTCGTCGACGAGCTTGAGGCCGAATGCCGCCGCCGCGGGTTGGCCACCTACCGCGAGCTCATCGGCACGGCCCTGCCTGCGAAGCCGGGTGCGCCCTCGGCGAAAGGCGTCGAGTACCGGCCCTGAGCCCGGCGGGCCTCGGCGCGACCGCCAGTCGCCCGCGGCCCGCACTACCATTGGCCCGAGGAGCAGCCCACCGATGACGACGATCAAGCCGGCCCTCGAGGCCGCCGCCCGGGCCACGATCGCGGCCCGGACCGAAGCGATCTTCCGGGCGTCCGGCGCGTTGCGCGAGGGCCACTTCCAGCTCAAGAGCGGGCGCCATGGCGACGCCTACGTCGAGAAGTTCGCCGTCCTCTCCGATCCGGCCGCGACGAGCGAGCTCTGCGGCTTCTGGGCGGCCCGCCATCGCGACCCCGAGGGCGGCTCGCGCGTCGACGTCGTCGCCGGGCCCACGACCGGCGGCGTCATCCTCGCCTTCGAGACCGCCCGTCAGCTCGGCGTCCGGTCGATCTTCGCCGAGGAGATCCGGTCGCGCGACGGGTCATCGACCCGCGGGTTCCGGCGGGGATTCCGGATCGAACCCGGCGAGCGGGTCCTGCTCGTCGACGACATCCTGACGACCGGCGGTTCGCTCCTCGCGATGGTGCCCGCGGTCGAGGACATGGGCGGCGAGATCGTCGAGGCCGCGGTCCTCGTCGACCGGAGCGGCGGCCGACCGACCCTCACGTCGCCGGCGTCCGGCCGCGTCTATGCCCTTCGCGCCCTCTGGCAACTGGAGCTGCCGACCTGGGAGCCGGGACCGGGCAGCTGCCCGCAGTGCGACGCCGGCGCACCACTCCACGCGCCGGGGAGCAGCGGCGCCGCGTCGTGAGGTTCCCAGGCTCCGCGGCGGTTGCAGCCCCGTGAGCCGCCCGCGGCGGATCATCCTCCTCGCGATCCTCGCCCTTGCGCTCGTCGGCGTCGTCGCCTTCGTCGGTGGCTCGCTGGCGCGCCCCGCGGACCTGACCGAAACAGGGGTCGTGATCGGCGTCGACGCCGCGTCGCTGACCGACGTCCGCGGCTTCACGCTTCGAACCGACGACGGGCGGACCGTGGAGTTCCGGATCGGGGAGCTGCAGAACGCCGCGGAGTTTCCCCCGGGCCACCTCGGCGAGCACCAGGCCGCGGCCACGCCGATCGTCGTGACCTATCGCCAGGAGGCCGGCGAGCGACTCGCGATCCGCCTCGAGGACGCGCCCGGAACCAGCCCCCGGCCTAGCTGACGGCGTCGAGCGCCGCGTCCATCTCCTCGGGCGTGAAGAGCAGCTCGAACGATGCACTCACGATCCCGTCGCCGTCGACGACGAAGATGTACGGCTCGGTCAGGAGCCCGAAGGCGTCGGCGGCCGGCACGGTCTGGAGCAGGTTGGACTCGTTCAGGACCGGCTCGAGGCGGCCCTCCACGAACTCGGTCTGGTACGGCTCGACGTTGATGAACGTGACGTCGGGGTGGGCCTCCGCCGCGTCCTTGACCTTCTCGAGCGTCGGGCCGCACGTCTGGGTCTGGCAGAACGCCGGCGTCGCGAAGACCAGCACGAACGGCTCGCCGGCCGCGAGCGCGTCGGCGACCGACGTCTCGTAGAACGCCTCGACCGGCTCGTCGTCGCTCGAGATCATCCGGACGTCGCCCCCGACGTCCTCGAGGGTCGGCGTGTCGACCGCCGGCGCGGCCTCGCCGGCGAGGACGACGCTGGCCTCCTCCTTGACGTCGAAACCGAACGGGATCGTCTCCTCCGGGGACCCGGGTGCCGCCGTCGTGAACTGCGCGGTCCAGGCGCCGGCCGAGGGGAACTCGGCCGTCGTGACGTACACCCCGCTGACGTCTTCGATCGCCCAGATGAACTCGCCGTCGGGGGCGGCGACGGTCTCGCCGTTCGGGCCGGAGAAGGCGACCTTGACCGTTCGGTCGGGGGCGGCCATCGGCTTCGTCCCGGTCGCGTCCAGGAACGAGAAGAGGACCCGGTTCTCGCCGACGACCAGCTCCTGCGAGATCACGACCGGGAAGATCGCGGGGGAGCCGCTGCCGGAAGGGGCGAGCGCGGACGGTGTACCGGTGCCGGGCGTCGCGGACGAGGTGCACGCGACGGCGAGCAGGACCAGGGCGGCGGCGAAGGGGAAGCGCGGGAGATGCATGGCCGCAAGGGTACCCGCACCGGACCGAAGGCACGCTCGCGCTAGAATGACGCCTGCCGACCGACCTTCCCCGGTGCCCGATCGGCGACCCTTGGAGAACCCGTTGACCCGCTTCCAGAAGCTCGCGGCCGCCAGCGTCCTGCTGACGCTCGTGCTCGTGACGGTCGGTGTCATCGTGCGCGCGACCGGCTCCGGCATGGGTTGTCCGGACTGGCCGCTCTGCCACGGCCAGATCATCCCGCCGCTCGACGACTACAAGGCCTGGATCGAGTGGATCCATCGGGGCGTCGCGGTCGTCATCGGCTTCGCGATCCTGGCCCTCGCCTATGTCGCGGTCCGTGATCACCGTGACCGGGCGAGCCTGCTGTGGCCGTCTCTCGGCGCACTCGGGCTCGTGATCTTCCAGGCCTGGCTCGGCCGGGAGACCGTCCGCATGAACAACTCCGGCGAGTCGGTCACGGCCCACCTGGCGGCGGCGATGGCCCTCGTCGGCCTCCTCGTCTTCATCCTCGTCCGGGCGGCGTACCCGGCCCGGATCGGCGGTCGCGGCGCGAGCCAGCGGTTCACGCTGCTCGCGGCCTTCGCCGCACTCTCGGTCTTCGCGCTGCTCCTCTTCGGCTCACACGTGACGGCGACGTCACAGTGGTTCGTCTTCCCCGACTGGCCGCTGATGAACGGCTCGCTCTTCCCCGAGCTCACCGACGACACGAGCGCCCACGTCCTGCACCGCTGGATCGCGATCGTCGTCGGCTTCATGGTGGCCGCCGTCGTCCTCGTCGCGTGGCGGACCCAGCGCCACAACCGCACGCTCACCTGGCTGGCCACGGCGCTCGCCGTGCTCTACCCGGTGCAGGCCGTGATCGGCGGGCTGCAGATCCTGACCGGGCTCGACGGCTGGACCCAGACCCTCCATCTGGCCCTCGGCGCGCTCATCTGGGCGGCGCTCGTCGGGCTCGCCGCGACGAGCTACTACTCGGCCCGGACCGCGGCCGCGCCGCGGGACGGCGATCCGGCGAGGCTCGCGGGGCGCGACGGCGGCGCCTCGGACGCGGAACGGGAAGGGGGAGGCGAGACGGCGGCCGGGGCTCGCGGCCGCGGTCAATCCGTCCGGGCGTACATCGCGCTGACGAAGCCGCGGATCATCGAGCTGCTCCTCGTGACGACCGTCCCGGCGATGGTCCTCGCGACCCGCGAGGTGCCCGGGATCCAGCTCGGTCACTGGCTGTGGCTCACCGTCTGGACGCTCGTCGGCGGAACCCTCGCAGCCGGCAGCGCGAACGCGATCAACTGCTACATCGATCGGGACATCGACGAGCTGATGGCTCGGACGCGACGTCGGCCCCTGCCGGCCCACCAGGTCGACCCCGACCGGGCGGTCGTCTTCGGCCTGCTCCTCGGCGTCGTTTCGTTCGCGGTCCTGGCCTGGTTCGTGAACCTGCTCGCCGCGTTCCTCGCCCTCCTCGCGATCGGCTTCTACGTCGTCGTCTACACGATCCTCATGAAGCGGACGACGCCCCAGAACATCGTGATCGGCGGTGCGGCAGGGGCCCTGCCGCCGGTCATCGGCTGGGCCGCGGTCACCGGCGACATCGGCGTGCCGGCGCTGCTCCTCTTCGCGCTCGTGTTCTACTGGACGCCGCCCCACTTCTGGGCGCTCTCGCTGCGGATCCGCAGGGACTACGCGGCGGCCGGCGTGCCGATGCTGCCGGTCGTCCGCGGGATCCCCGAGACCACCCGCCAGATCGCGCTCTACACGGTCCTGATGGTGGCGATCTCGCTCGTCCTCTGGGCGGTCGCCCGGATGGGCTGGATCTACCTCGTCGCCGCGGTCGTCCTCGGTGCGATCTTCCTCCGGCGGGCCTGGACGCTCTGGCGCCAGGGCGCCTCGGAGGAGGGCTCGACGGCCGGCGCGATCCGCCTCTATCGCTTCTCGATCTCGTACCTCACGCTCCTGTTCGCGGCGGTCGCGATCGATGCCCTCGTCGCGGTACCCCTCGGCTGATAGCGAGCTGTAATCCCGCGGAGCGGTCCGGCACGGGGTCACGGCGGTCGCGGCCGTACAGTTCGGGCATGACCACGATCCTCCGCGCCGCCCGGGATGCAGTCGTCGAGCTCGGCCGCAGGCTGGAGCGCGCGCTCGAGGGACTCAGGCTCACGCCGCCGAGACCCGCTCCGGCCCCGGTCCCGGTGACGACCCCCCGGCCGATCCGCCGCTGACCCCGACGGCCGCCCCGCGGCGGCCGCGCTCGGCGCCCGCGCCCGACAGCACGGCGCAACGTCGCCGGCACGAGCCGGTGGCCTGCTGCGACCGCGGCCGTGGCAGGATGCGCGGATGGACCTCCACTTCCTCGGCGGAGCCACGACGGTCACGGGCTCCCAGTTCCTGCTCGTCACCGACCGGGCGCGCGTCCTCATCGACTGCGGGCTCTTCCAGGGCAGCCCGAACGAGGCGGTCCGGAACCGGGTTCCGTTCGCCTTCGACCCGTCCGATCTCGACGCGATCCTGCTGACCCACGCGCACCTCGATCACTGCGGACTGATCCCGCGGGCCGTGCTCGAGGGCTTCGGCGGGCCGATCTACGCGACGGACGGGACGTGCGAGCTCGCCGAGCTCGTCCTCCTCGACTCGGGCCACCTCCAGGAGGAGTTTGCGAAGCGCGAGGCACGCTGGGAGAAGCGGAACCCCGACAAGGCGGTCGAGGACGACCGCGAGGAGTGGGCGGCGTACGAGGCCGCGCTCCGCCTGGCCGAGACCCCGGGCGGAGTCGATGCCGCGGCAACGGATCGGCCGGCCGCCCGCACGGATCGAGCGGCCGCCGGTGCGAATCGGCCGGTCGCCCCGGATGCCGCGACCATCGCATCCGTGAGCGCGTCCGAGGAGGCGGCCGAGGCGACCGCGTCAGCCGCTCCGCGGTCGGAGATCGCGGGACCCGGGCCCGACGACGCGGAGGCCGATCTCCGCGGCCAGCCGCCCTCGATCGACATCGACCTCGACGAACCCCTCTACACGGAGCGTGACGCCCGCCGCGCCGTCGAGCTGTTCCGCGGCGTCCGGTATGACGCGGAGATCGACGTCGCGCCCGGGGTCCACGCGACGTTCGTCGACGCGGGCCACATCCTGGGTTCAGCCATCATCCGCGTAAGGGCGTCGGACGCCGACGGCGAGGAGCGGACGATCGTCTTCTCCGGCGACCTCGGCCGGCCCGGCACGCCGATCATCCGCGACCCGACGATCCTTCGTGAGGCCGATTACGTGCTCATCGAGTCGACGTACGGCGGCCGCGAGCATGAGCCGCACGACGAGGCGATCCGGATCCTCGCGGAGACCGTCCGGCTCGTCGCCGAATCGGAGGGCGTCCTCCTCGTCCCGTCGTTCGCGATCGGTCGGACCCAGGAGGTCGTCTGGGAGCTCGACCGGCTGATCGAGAGGGGCGAGATCCCCCAGATCCCGCTCTTCCTCGACTCGCCGATGGCGTCGAAGGCGAGTGCGATCTACCGCCGCCACGTGGAGTACTTCGACGAGGAGACCGGCCGCCTCCTCCGCGAGGGCGATTCGCCGCTCGACTACCCGGATCAGACCGAGACCCGAAAGGTGGCCCAGTCGCGGGAGATCGCCCGCACACCGCGGCCGTACATGATCGTCGCCTCGAACGGGATGCTGACGGGCGGCCGGGTGCTCGGTCACCTCAAGGAACTCGTCGGCGACCCGGCGGCGACGCTCCTGTTCGTCGGCTACCAGGGCCAGGGCACGCTCGGCGCCCACCTCCAGGCCGGGGCCCGCGAGATCCGGCTGGACGGGCGGCAGTACACGGTCCGCTGCCGCGTCCGCTCGATCAGCGGCTTCTCGGCGCACGCCGACGAGAGCGAGCTGCTCGACTGGCTCGCCAACTTCGCCGACGGCAAGCAGCCCGGGACCCGGGGGTTCCCACGACGGGTCTTCCTCGTCCACGGCGACCCGGAGGCTCAGGTCGTCCTCGAGCCGAAGGTTCGCGCGCTCGGCTTCGACGCCCACGTCCCGCACTGGCGCGAACGGGTCGCGCTCGACTGATCCGACCGGCCCGGGCGGGCGCCCCGTTCGGACGGTCCCGCCTGATGGAACCCCGGGCACCATCAGGCGCAACCTGACCGGCAGTGGATTCGGCCGGCCGGACAATCGCCGGCATGGCTGCAGGTACGCTGGCGGCCGGCGTGCCCTGAGCGGAGCGCAAGGAGCGTCGATGCGGCCGTCCCTGTCCATGCTCGACGACGAGCTCATCCTGCGGATCCTCGACGAGGCGAAGCGCGTGCTCGCCGAGGTCGGGATGGAGATCCGCGGGCCGGAGATGCGGCGCCGGCTCCTCGCGGCCGGCCTGCCCGCGGATCCCACGGGCGAGCGCGTCCGCTTTCCGCGGGACGTCGTCGAATCCGCGATCGCCTCGGCGCCGCCGTCGTTCGTCCTGTACGACCGCGACGGCGCGCCCCACGCCGATCTCGGTGGCGACCGGACCCACTTCGTGCCCGGTTCGTCGGGGCTCAAGGTGCTCGACCATCGCACCGGCGAGGTGCGCCTCGCGAACACGACCGATTTCGTCGAATACGTCCGCCTCGCCGACGGGCTCGAGAACATCGCCTACCTCGCGACCGCCTTCTCGACGAACGACGACATCGAGGCCCAGGTCTCCGACGCGTGGCGATTGTTCCTCGTGCTGACCAACTCGAAGCGGCCGGTCGTCTCGGGCGCCTTCACCGAACACGGCGTTCGCCGGATGGTCGAGATGATGCAGCTCTTCCGGGCCGACCGGGCGGACCTGATCGCCCGGCCGATGAGCATCTTCACGATCACCGCGACCGGCAACTTCCGGTACAGCGAGGACTCCTGCCAGAACCTCATCGACTGCGTGGAGGCCGGCATCCCTGTCGAGATCGTGCCGGTGACCCTCATGGGCCTCATCGCGCCGGTCTCGATCGTCGGCGCGACGGTCTTCCACACGATCGACGTGCTCGCCGGCATCACGATGGCCCAGGTGATCCGGCCCGGCGCCCCGGTCCTGTTCGGCGGCGCCCCGGCGACGTTCCACATGAAGATCGCCTCGTCGCCGATGGCGGCGATCGAAGCCCTCCGCCTCGACACCGCCTACGTCGCCGTTGCCAGGTCGCTCGGCCTGCCGACCCAGGCCTATATGGCCCTCTCCGACGGCAAGATCCTCGATGCCCAGGCCGGCGCGGAGACGTTCGGCAGCGCGCTGCTCGCCGCGCTCGCCGGGGTGAACTCCGTGTCCGGTCCCGGCATGCTCGACTTCCTCCTCGTCTTCTCGTTGCCGAAGTTGCTCTTCGACGACGAGATGTGCGCCCAGGCCCTCCGCTTCGTCCGTGAGATCCGGCCGCTCGACGACCTCCCGGTTCGCCCGCTCGTCGAGCAGCTGATGGCCGACCAGCACCTGATCATGGCCGAGCACACGACGGCCCACTGGCCCTCGGAGCTCTACCTGCCGAGCCCGATCGTCGATCGCGACAACCGGGAGGCGTGGTTGCGACAGGGCGGCAAGGACACGGCCCAGCGGGCGGCCGACGAGGTGGACCGGCGCCTCGCTGCCTACCGCCCGCCCGGGACCGACCCTGCTGCGGTCCGTGAGCTCGAGGCGATCATCCGAGCCGGGCTCACGGAGCAGACGCAGCTCCCGGACATCCCGGCTCCGCCCGAGCCGACCGCCGGCGCCGCATCGGGTCGCCAGCGTCGTTCCAACCCCCGCCGCCATCGCGGCTGACCGAACAGCAGAGGAACCCCGACATGCCCGACCTGCGGTCCACCACCCCCGCCCCGCCCGGCGTCCTCACTGCCGAGGAGCTGGCCGCCGTCCGCCGGGAGTATCGCAGTGCCTCGCTCCTGCCGGGGCGGGCCTACCAGGACCCGGCGATCTTCGAGTGGGAGCGCGACCACGTCCTGCGGACCGACTGGGTGATCGTCGGGCGCGAGTGGGACGCCCCCGAGCCCGGCTCGTTCTTCGGGGCCGATGTCGCCGGCGAGCCGATCCTCGTGGCCCGCGGCCGCGACGGCTCGTTGCGCGCCTTCTACAACGTCTGCCGCCATCGCGGGACCGCGGTCGTCGAGGAGGCGTGCGGCAAGGCCGTCCGCTTCCAGTGCCCGTACCACGCGTGGATCTACGACCTCGACGGATCGCTCGTGCGGGCCAAGCACACCGAGGACCTCGAGGAGTTCAGCTACGCCACCTTCGGCCTCCGCCCGATCCGGCTCGAGACCTGGCAGGGCTTCGTCTTCCTGAACCTGGACCCCGACGCGTCGCCGCTCGCCACCCAGCTCGGGGACCTCGCCGACCATATGGCCCGCTTCTCCTTCGGTCCGCTTCGTGCGGCCCGGCGGTTGGAATACGAGGTCGCCGCGAACTGGAAGTTCATCGCCGAGAACTACAGCGAGTGCTACCACTGCCCGCCGCTCCACCCGCAGCTCAACAAGCTCACGCCGTACGATCTCGGCGGCGACTACGAGCCGCACGGGGCGTGGCAGGGCGGCTGGATGGAGCTCGCGGCCGGAGCCGAGACGATGGCCCTCGACGGCGGCCAGGGCTCGCGTCGGGGGCGGCCGGCGATGGCCGGGATGACCGCGACCGACGAACGCTGCATCTTCTACTACGTCGTGTGGCCGACGACGTTCCTCTCGGTCCACCCCGATTACCTGCTCGTCCATCGGCTGGTCCCCCAGGCGGCCGACCGGACGACGGTCATCTGCGAGCTGCTCTTCGAGCCCGCGACGATGGCCCGGCCCGACTTCGACCCCTCCGACGCGATCGCCTTCTGGGACCTCACGAACAGCCAGGACTGGCACGTCTGCGAACTCCAGCAGCGCGGGACGGCGTCGCGCTCGTGGACGGCCGGGCGCTACTCGAACCAGGAGGCGTCGGTCCACGCGTTCGACGTCATGGTCGCCGACCGCTACGCCGGCGAGCCGTTCAGCTCCAATCGGACGGTCCGGGAGCGCTACGACGTGCCGCCGCCGAGGGATGCGTCGGCCCGGATCGGCGCCCGCGAGAAGGCGACGACGAGGGGCTGACCTTCGGCCGGCGCCCACCGTCCCCGGGGCGGCGGGTCCTAGCCGCCGCGGCGTTCGGTCTCGTAGCGGATCTCTGCCGGGCTCTTGCGGCGGCCGGGCTTCGTCCGTGCGGCGATCCGTTGCAGGGCTCCCTCCCAGCCGGCGTCGAACGGCCGGCCCGGCTCGTCGAGATCGACGACGACCGGGGCATGGTCCGAGGGCACCGGCGGGCCCTTGCGGGCCTCGCGATCGATCTCCGCGTCCACGACGCGGCCGGCAAGCGGCGCCGTGACGAGGAGGTGGTCGATCCGCATGCCGAGGTTCTTGTGGAAGTTGCCGGCCCGGTAGTCCCACCAGCTGAAGCGGCCGGGTTCCGCCCGGCGCGCCCGGTAGGCATCGGTCAGGCCCCAGGCGAGCAGCCGGCGAAACGCCTCCCGCTCCGGCTCCGAGACGTGGGTCCCGCCGTGGACGGCGCGCGGATCCCAGACGTCGTCGTCGGTCGGGGCGATGTTGAAGTCGCCGCCCATGACGAGCGGCGCGGCGGGGTCGCAGGCCTCCGCCAGCCAGCGCGTCAGCCGCTCGAACCAGGCCAGCTTGCCCGCGTAGAAGGGGCTGCCGACGACGCGCCCGTTCGGGCCGTAGATACAGACGACGCGCAGCCCGTCCACGGTCGCGGCGAGCATCCGCGCCTCGTCGAACGGGTTGAAGTCCTCCTCGCTGAAGTCCTTGCCGGAGCCCGGGCCGCTGTCGCGGACCGGCCCGTCGCCGAAGTTCGTGACGACGTCGGCGACCGTCATGCCCTGGCGGGTGGCGATCGCCACGCCGTTCCAGCGGCCCTCGCCGTGGTGGGTGAGGTCGTAGCCGGCCATCGAGAACGGGAGCACCGGCGCGTCCGCGTCGGTCAGCTTCGTCTCCTGAAGGAGGAGCACGTCCGGGGCGGCCCGCTCGAGCCACTGGTCGACCTTCTCCTGGCGGGCCTTGAGCGAGTTGACGTTCCAGGTCGCGATGCGCATCGGCAGCCCTCAGAAGCGGCGGCCGCGCTGGCGCTCGAGGTCGAACGCGGCCGTGTCGGCGATCGCCATGACCGCCATCGTCCCGGCCTGCACCGGGTCCGAGACGACGAGGTCGACGTGGTCGGTGATCGAGCCGACCATGTTCAGCGAGATGATCGGGATCCCGACCGCTCGGATCTCGTCGGCCGCGACGCTGATGTCGCCGCCCATGATCGAGCCGGCCAGGACGAGCAGGCGGGCCCGCGGCAGGTCCGCGACGGCGCGGACGGCGGCCGCGATCTCGGCCTCGCCGACGAGGGCGATCGTGTCGACGCTGATGCGCTCGCCGCGCAGGTTGTGACGATCCGCCTCGCTGACCGCACCGAGCGCGACCTGGGCGACCTGGGCGCCGCCGCCGATGACGATGATCCGCTTGCCGAAGATCCGCTCGAGGGCCCGGGTCAGGTGGACCCGGCGGACGTCCTCGAGGCCGTCGAGCAGGGCGACGAGCTCGCGTTCGGCGACGCCCTCGACCTCGATCTCGATCTCGACGATCGGCCGGGCATCCGGGCCGCCGTTGCCGAGCTCGCCGGCAGGGAGGCGGCGGACCGTCGACAGTGTCCGGACCCGACCGCCGGCAGACGCGATCACCGTGGCGATCGTCGGGATCGCCTCCGGCCGGTCGACGTGATCGACGCGGACCGCGACGGCGGACGGCTGGGCGGCCGATCGGCGGGGCACGGTCGGTCCGTCAGCGCGAGGTGAAGTCGGCGACAGACATGCGGCCGGGATCGACGCCGCCGTCGGCGTCGTGGGCCTCGAAGGACAGCCCCAGCGCCTCGAACGCCTCGCGCGTGGCCGCCGGGTCGCTCGTCTCGAGCATGAGCTCGCCGTTGGTGTCCTCGGCGATCCCGACGATGCCGGCGATGTTCACGCCGCGCTCCGCGAGCGCCGCCGCCATCCGGGCGAGCGCGCCCGGCCGATCGTCGAGCTTGACCGTGAACCAGACCGACACGCGGGCACCTCCTGTGGCCGTGAATGGTACCCGCCCCGGCGGCTACGCTTCGACGATGAGCGGTCCGTCGGGCGCGCCGCGTGCCCAGGTCTTCGGGCTCGAGAAGGACCAGGCGACCCGGGCGGCGATCCGGTTCTTCAAGGAGCGCCGGATCGAGCTCCACCTCGTCGACCTCCGGCGCAAGCCGATCGCGCCCGGCGAGCTCCGCCGGTTCGTGGAGCGGTTCGGTGCGGCGGCCCTGCTCGACTCCGCCTCGAAGGCCTACCGCGACGTCGGCCTGGGCTACGTCCGGATGGATGAACCGGAGATTGTCGAGCGACTCCTCGCCGACCCGGCCCTCCTCCGCCTCCCGCTCGTCCGGTTCGGGAACGAGCTCAGCGTCGGGCGCGACGAGGCGACGTGGAAGAGCTGGTTCAGCGCGGCCCGAGGGGGCGGCGCGCATCCACCACGATGAAGGCGATCCCGGCGACGACGCCCACGAGCCCGAGCCACGCCCAGAACGGGTCGCCCACCATGAAGCTGCCGCCTCCGATGATGCCGGTCCCCTGGCCGATCCAGACCAGGCCCGTCGCGATGAGAACGACACCTCCGAGCGTCCGGGTCCGATGCATCGCTCCTCCTCGACTGCCATGCTAGACGGGTGACGAAGCGACTGCCCCGGCGCGCCGGCGCCGATCAGCTCGTCCGCCCGGCCGACCGGGCGACCGATCGCGAGGAGCCGCAGCCGGACACGACCGAATCCACGCCCCAGGCCGATGCCGGCCAGGCGGCCGGCACGGCGACCGACGGCGCGACGCCGGGCGGCCAGCCGTCCGAACGGCGGAGCGGCCGGATGCTGCTGCGCCGCGGGGCCGCCGAGCGGATCGGCAAGCCGAGGGCCACCGAGGACGAGCAGTTCCTGGAGCGCCGCCCGCTCGGTCGGCCCGAGTTCATGGACAGCGACCCGTGGCGGGCGCTCCGGATCCTCTCGGAGTTCGTCGAGGGGTTCGACGCCCTCGCCGCGGTCGGGCCCGCCGTGACGATCTTCGGCTCGGCCCGGACACCGGAGGGCTCGCCGATGTACGAGCTTGCCCGGACGATCGCCCGGAAGCTGGCCGAGACGGGCTTCGCGATCATCACCGGCGGCGGCCCCGGAATCATGGAGGCGGCGAACCGCGGTTGCCGTGAGGGCGGCGGCCTCTCGGTCGGCTGCAACATCGAGTTGCCGCACGAGCAGTTCGTCAATCCGTACGTGGACCTGGGGATCGAGTTCCGCTATTTCTTCGCCCGCAAGACGATGTTCGTGAAGTACGCCGACGCCTTCGTCATCCTGCCGGGTGGGTTCGGGACTCTTGACGAGCTCTTCGAGTCGCTGACGTTGATCCAGACCGGCAAGGTCCGCGACTTCCCGGTCGTCCTCGTCGGGCGCTCGTACTGGGAGGGCCTGCTCGAGTGGATGCGCACGACGCAGCTTTCGGCCGGGGCGATCGCCGCGACCGACCTCGACCTGCTCAAGCTGACCGACGATCCGGACGAGGTCTGCGACATCGTCCGCGCGTACGCCATCCGCGCCCATGCCGACGTCGGGCAGACGAGGGGCGGCAGGCCCCGCTCGAGCTAGCAGCCGGCCCGGGAGCGCTTCCCGTCCGCTGGGCACGGCGCAGGCCTCGGACTACTCCGTGGATGTCTGGAACCGGCCGGAACGCCCGGGCGATCGTGGGCCGTCCTGAACCTCCACGAAGTATCGCGGGCGCACGGGGCCTCCTCGCACGGCGGAGCTAGCCCGGGACCGCGATCTCGACCCGGCGATCCACGATCCGCAGCGGGTAGTAGCGGAACCGGCGGACGCGCGTCATCCGGCGCGCCTCGGCTTTGAGGCCCGGCGGGTCGGTCTTGGGCTCGCGGCCCGCCGGCGACCAGGTCGGGTGGTAGGCCCCGTCGGGGTCGAGCCCGCCCGTCGTCGGCATCCGGACCGGGTCGCCCGTGCACAGATCGAAGCGGCCCTCGTGCAGCGGGCAGGCGACGACGCAGCCGTCGAGGGCGCCGATCGACAGCGGCGCCGACATGTGCGGACAGCGGTCGTCGACCGCGACCAGCCCGGCGACGGTGTGGGCGAGCAGGATGTCGAGATCCCCGACCGTCACCCGGCGCATCTCTCCGGGTGCGAGCTCGCCCGCGTCGCCGACCGCGTGCCACGCCGCGCCGGCCGTGCCGGGCGCGGCGAGGTGAGCGGGGTAGGGAGCCGGGCTCGGGTGCACCCGGCGATCGTAGCGCCGCAGGGCCTCCCCTGCCGCCGCTCTCGCCGTCGACTCGCGAGAACCTCAGTCCGCGGCCGGAAGCGGCGGCTTGGCCTCGATGCTCCCGCGGCGGGCCGGTGCCTCGTGGACCGCGTCGGGCCCGGCCGTCCGCCGGAGCGGCAGCTCGCGCATCGCAAGCGCCGCGACGAACGCGAGGATCGTCGCCGCGACCGCGATCCAGAAGGTCTGGGCGATCGCCAGGCTCATCGCGTTGCCGAAGGCCGCGTCGAACCGCGGCACGAACGGCTCGAGGAAGCCCTGGAAGGCTGCCGGCACCTGCTCGAGGATCGCCCGGCCGAAGCTCTGACCGACGCCGGTCTGATCGCCCAGGTCGATCCCGCCGCCGCCGGCCATCTGCTGGAACCCGGCCTCGATCATGGGCCGGAGCTGCTCGGGCGCTGCGGCGACGATGTCGCCCTGGATCGGGGCAAGCTGCCGGGGCAGCTCCTCCTCGAGCGCCTGGCCGAAGACGGTACCCGCGATCGCGAGGCCGACCGAGCCGCCGATCTGGCGGAAGAACGTCAGGTTGCTCGTGGCCACGCCGAGCTTCGCGAACGGCACGGCGTTCTGGACGATGATCGTGAAGACCGACAGCGTCGGGCCGATGCCGAGGCCGGCCACGAACATCCACACGAACAGGGCGAGGTAGTCGGTGTCCGCCCGGAGCTGGGTCATCAGCACGATCCCGGCGACCATGAGGCCGAGGCCGGCGAGGACGATCGCCTTGTACTTGCCGGTCCGCGACACGAGTGCCCCGGCAATGATCGAGCTCGCGATGAGCCCGACGAGCATCGGGAAGATCAGGTAGCCGGAGTTCGTCGCCGACTCGAGCCGGACGACCTGGAACCAGCGCGGCAGGA
>DASTVH010000202.1:0-2992 GCA_035759195.1 Candidatus Limnocylindrales bacterium | reverse complement strand
GTCGGCCGACCGGGCATCGCGTACGTGCTCGCAGCCGGCTCGGCGTTCGCCGACGGGATCTATCGTCTCGACGTCGAAACGACGACCGGCGACCTGCGCTGGTACGTCGAGGTCGGCAGAGGCTCCGTCCCCTGGAACCGCTGACTCGCCGGCCGGCTGTCAGCGGACGGTCAGCGGACGGGGTGCTCGCGGGCGATCTCGTAGACGGCCCGGCTCAGGAGCACGAGTCCCAGGGCGGCCAGCCAGATGCCGGGGGCGCGATCAGGCAGGATCGCCCCGGTGTTGACGCTCGCGAGACCGACGAGCCGGATGACGAGGCCGATCCAGCCGAGCGCGACCAGGAACAGGTAGCTGAGGGCCCGGTCCACGCCGACCGGGCGGTCGGTCGCGTACGGCAGCGTCACGAGGGCGATCGTGCCCAGCGCCGCGAGAACGACGACGATCCCGCTCCCGGAGAACGCGTTCTCGGAGATCGCCGGCAGGCTGTCGCCGCCGCCCACCTGCCACCACGGGAGGAAGCAGCCGACGAGGATCACGATCGCGGCGATGGCGGCCAGCATCCGACCGCGACCGAGGGGGCGTCGATGCATCGCTCAGTCCTGGCCCGTGTAGACCTCGGGGCGGAGCACGCCCACGAACCGCAGGTTCCGGTAGAACTCGCCGTAGTCGAGGCCGTAGCCGACAACGAACTGATCGGGGATCGTGAACCCGACGTAGTCGACCTCGATGTCGACGAGGCGTCGCGCCGGCTTGTCCAGGAGCGTGCAGATCCGGAGCGAGCGGGGATTCTTGCCGCGCAGGTAGCGGAGCAGGTAGTTGAGGGTGAGGCCCGTATCGATGATGTCCTCGACGATGAGGACGTGCTCGCCCTCGATGCTCGCCGACAGGTCCTTGAGGATCCGGACGAGCCCCGACGACTCGGTGGAGGTGCCGCCATACGAGCTGACCTCCATGAGGTCGATCCGGACCGGCACCGTGATCGACCGCATGAGGTCGGCCATGAACGGCAGGGCGCCCTTGAGGACCGAAACGAGCGTCAGTTCGCGGTCGGCGTAGTCCGCCCCGATCCGGGCCCCGAGTTCGCGGACCTTGGCCTGGATCGCGTCCTCGGTCACGAGGATCTCGCCGATGTCGGCAGTCAGGTCGATCGACCGCGGCGTCACCGATCGTCACCGTCGAGGGGAACGCCGACCGGGCCGCCGGCCCGCCCCGGGACGACCTGGCCGCTGGAGCCCGAGAGCTCGTCGGCGAGGGCCAGCTTGCCGTACTTCAGCATGATCTGACGGAAGTCGCGGGCGTAGAAGAGCTTGACCCGCAGGTCGGGGTAGAGCTCGAGGACCCGTCGGAGCTTGCGGTTCTTCTTGCGGACGAGCTTCTGGCGGAGCGTGGTCATCTCGAGGTAGAGGTCGAGCTCGGGCAGCCAGAAGTCCGGCGAGAAGCTCTCGACGACGTCGCCGTCGAGGTTCCACAGGATCGGGAACGTGTGGGGCTCGTACTCCCAGCGGACGTCGTAGAAGTCGAGGATCCGAGCCATCTCGGCCTCGCTGGCGTGGGCGAAGGCCGGGCGGTCGGCGGGCGGGGTCGGCGGCGAAGGCGGGCGTGCCGTGGCGTCGTCGACCGAAGGCGCGGTTGCCGGTTCCGGCGGCGCGACGGCCGCCAGAGGCGTTGCCACCCGCCGCGACCGGCGACGCGTGGCCGACCGCGGACCGCTCGCGGAACCGGGCCTCACGTGGCGGATCCGTCAGTGCGGTCGTCCGGCCCGACCAGGCCCTCCAGTCCGCGCCTCGTGAGCAGCTCGCGCATGGCGACCACGTCGTCGGCGTCGATCGGACGAGCCTCGCGGAACCGGATGTCGTCGGCCGGCAGGAATTCGCCGTAGGACGGGCCCGATGGAGTCGCGATCGAGCCGTCCGAGGCCTCGGCATGGCCGGCGACGATGATCCCGAGGGTCTCGCTGCGGCAGCCCAGGCAGGCGAGCTCGACGAACGTCAGGTCGTCGCGGCTGGCGAGGATCCGGATCCCGTCCAGCGGGACGGCCCGGCCGCAGACGGCGCAGTCGACGCCGCTCGCGAACGGTGGCTGGCGATCGCGCGGATCCATCGAACGCCAGTCTACTTCGTCGGCGCCCCGGTCGCCCGCGGGACAATGTTTGTCAGCCATACCCCCAGGGGGTATCATGCGGGTCCGTCCCCGCGGGACGGATCGTCCCGCGCACCGCCCCTGGAGGCCTCACGGTGGCACAACCCGACGGCCGAGCGACGGCCGAGCCCGCCCACGATCACTTCCGTCACTCGTACTCGAAGGACAAGGCCGGCCTGATCCGGCGACTGTCCCGGATGGAGGGCCAGGTTCGGGGCATCGCCCGCATGATCGAGCGCGAGGAATACTGCGTCGACATCCTCCAGCAGACCGCTGCGCTGCGAGCCGCCGTGGACGCGGTCTCGGTGCTCGTCCTCGAGGACCACGTCCAGGGCTGCGTCCGGACCGCTGCCGAGCGCGGCGAGGCCGATCGCTACGTCGACGAGGTCATCGACGTGGTTCGGCGGACGCTCGGCCGGCCGGTCCGCTCGAGCAGCCGGGCCGGGTGACGGAGAACCCGGACCGGTACTTTCCGTCCGCCCCGGACCGGCCCGTCGGGGGATTACCGTGGCCCGTGCCGCAGTCGACGATGGACCCCGGACCGACGCACTCACCACGGCTCCGCCCCGGACGCCCAGACAGGAACCACATGACCGAACCACTCCCGGCCCGGCAGCCGGTCCGGCCGCCATCGGTTGCCCCGCCGCCGCCGTTCCGCGAGCGGCGGGCGACGTCCCGGCGGGCGGAGGATCGACGAACCCGCGAGGAGCGGGTCCTGCTCGCCCGGGCGCTCGACGTCCTCGCCGGCAGCGGATCCGCCGAGGAGCGCCTGGCCGGGCTGCTCGATCTGCTGGCCGGCATCGCCGGCGCCCGTCGCGCGGCGGTCCTCGCAGGCGGCTCCGAGCGGCGCGCC
>DASTVH010000201.1:0-3552 GCA_035759195.1 Candidatus Limnocylindrales bacterium | reverse complement strand
CGGGCGATGGATCGTGCCCGACGTCTCGAGCCGGATCGTCTCGAATTCGGGCGGCCCGCCGGCCGCCGCCAGGCGGCGGAACCGCAGGACCGGTCCCGGGAGCGTCGCCGGCTCGGTCGGGTGCACGGTGTCGGACCGGCGGGATGATGGCGGGGCCGGGTCGGTGGTCTCGATCGTGATCATGGTCCGATCGTCGCGTCGCGCCCCCGTCCCGGACAGGGCCGGATGCACCGAAGGCCGGGGGCGAAGGGCTCCCACTCGAGCGCCAGGCCGGTCCGCCGGCGCCCGAGCTCAGGTCTTGCGTTCGAGGATCGGGCGAGCCTTCTCCGGATCGTCGACGACGAACGCGAACATCGCCCGGTCGCCCCATCGACCGAGGAACAGGTGGCCGTAGATGTTGATCCCGGCGTCGGCGAGCTGGCGCGAGAGGCGGGCCATGCCGCCGGGCCTGTCGTCGACCTCGGCCAGGATCGACTCACCCTCGATGTACGTGTACCCGCCTTCGTCGAGGACCTGCTTCGTCGTCGCATCGTCGGCGGTCGTCATGATCACGTGGCCGGCATCGCCGATCCCGCCGCCGCCGATCGCCCTCAGGTCGACGCCCCGGTCGGCGAGCGTCTCGGCGAGCGTCGCCATCGCCCCGGGCTCGTTCCGCAGCTGGACGACGAACTGGTTGGCCATGGGACCCTCCGCGCGGCATGCGTGAGCGCCGATTCTAGCCCGTGCCGGTCGGCCGGGCCGACGTTGCCGCGTCAGACCGCCGGCAGCCGGGAGAGGAGGTAGAGGACGACGAGCACGATCATCAGGAGTGCCGCCTGGAGGATCTCTCCCCGGTGGGCGGCGTCGCCGCGCCGAGCCGCGTTCCCGCGCTGCCGAGCCATGGGCCGCAACCTACGACCGGGTTCGGCGGCGCGCCATGGTACGTTCGGTCGATGACCGAGCCGGACGTCGCGGAGGCCTCGACGGTTCTGGCGGCGCCGGCAGTACCGACGCCGGCGGACGAGGCGACGATCGCTGCGGCCGGGATTCCTTTCCACGTGCTGCTGTGGGGAGACGCGGGCGGCGCGCCGCTCCTCCTCGTCCACGGCGTCACGTCGGCGGCGCGGACGTGGTGGCGGATCGGGCCGGGGCTCGCAGCCGCCGGCTACCGGGTCGTCGCCCCCGACCTGCCGGGGCACGGCCTGACCGGCCACTGGACGGGTCACCATCGGTTTCGGGACAACGCTCGCGACCTGGCGGCGTTCGCCGACGCCGCACTGCCGGGGGCCGGACCGGCCGACGTCCGGGTCGTAGGCCACAGCTGGGGCGCGATGACGTCGGCCGCGCTGCCGGCCGTCGGGTACGTCCCCGATCGGCTCGTCCTAGTCGACCCGCCGGCGATCCCGCGCGAGGTCATCGCACAGATGCTCGACGACCCGGTCGAGCGGCGCTACGACGATCTCGAGGAGGCGATCCGCATCGTGGGGGCGGCGAACCCGAGCTGGGCGGAAGGCGACGTGTCTGCGAAGGCCGAGGGGTTGACCCAGTTCGACGAGTCTGCGGTCCGGGCGGTGCTCACCGAGAACGGCGACTGGGACGGCGGCCTCGCCGACCTCGCCGACCCCGCGGCCCGGGACGTGCCGGTCCGGCTGATCCGGGGCGATCCGGCGGCGGGTGGGTTGATTCCCGACGAGGCCCTGCCGGCGCTGACCGCGCGCCTCGGTGCCGAGCACGTCGTGACGATTGTCGGCGCACCCCATTCGCCGCATCGCACGCACCCGTCCGAGACGCTCGAGGCGCTGCTTCGCCTCCTGCGCTGACGAGGCCGCGTCGGTGTCGGCGAAGGCGGCGTGCGGCGACATCGGTCAATCAGCCCTTGACCACGCCGAGCGGCACGAGCCGCTTCACCGGTCGCACGAGGTCGGCCGACGCGGCCATCACCGACTCGATGTCCTTGTAGGCGAACGCCGCCTCCTCGGCCGAGCTGCGCGGCTCGTTGCTCACGAACTCGATGCCCCACGCGGCCATCTCCTCGCGAACCTGCTCGGGCGTCTTCAGCCGCTTGGCGGCGTTCCGACCGAGCACCCGCCCGGCCCCGTGCTGGCACGTCTCGAACGACTCGGCCGAACCGAGACCCTCGCCGATGTACGACGCCGTTCCCATCGAGCCGGGGATCAGGACCGTCTGGCCGGCCGCCGCCCGGACCGCGCCCTTGCGATGGACGATGCCCTGGGTGCCGCCGTGGGTCTCCGGAGCGGCGTAGTTGTGGTGGATGTCGACGAGGCGGTCGAACTCGTGGACCGAGGCGTGCTTGCGGAACGCGGATTCGACGGCGTCCATCATCGTCCGCCGGTTGATTTCGGCCCAGCGCAGGGCGAACGACATCGCCGACCAGTAGGCGGTGCCCTCCGCCGAGTCGAGGGGCAGCCAGGCAAGGTCCTTGTCGGGCAGCTCGCGGCCCGTCGCGCGGCACCACGCCAGCGCGTTCTTCGCGTGCAGGTCGCAGAGTTTCTTGCCGAGCGATCGCGAGCCGCTGTGGAGCATGAAGTACACGCGGTTCGTCTCCGACTCGCGCTGGACCTCGAGGAAGTGGTTGCCGCCACCGAGCGTCCCGACCTGGCGGAGCGCACCCTCGAAGATCGCCCGCGGCACGGCGGTGCGATCCGGCAGGTCGAGGCGCACGAGCTCGAGCAGGCGATCGGCGGACATCGGCGGCGCCTTGTGGGACGCGAAGCCGGTGGGAATGTCGTGCTGGACCTGGCGCAGGACCTTGCGCAGCTTCTCCGGCCCGAAGCCGTCGCCCCAGACGAGGTTCGTCCGGGCGACCTGGACGCCGCAGCCGATGTCGACGCCGATCGCGTATGGGACCACGGCGTCCTCGGTCAGGAGGACGCCGCCGATCGGCATCCCGAAGCCGACGTGAGCATCGGGCATGAGCGCGACGTGTTGGCGGGCGACCTCGAGGTCGGCAAGATTGCGCGCCTGGCGCAGCGTCGCCTCGTCGACCTCCGCCGCCCAGGAGAGGATCGGCAGCCGGCCGCCCTCGATTCGCTCGGGCACCGGGCCGTCAGCGTCCGCGACGGCGCACGGCGACCGCCCGCTCGTACATCTCCGCGTACCGTGGCGCCGAGCCCGTCCGCCAGTCGAAGTCGACGGCCATCCCGCGGGCCACGAGCCCGGCCCAGGCCGGCCCCCCGGCCGACCTCATCTCGATCGCGTCCTCGCAGGCCGCGGCGAGTGCCTCGGGCGCCGCCTCGTCGAACGCGAAGCCCGTCCCATCGCCCGGCCGCCGCCGCTCGTCGATCACCGTGTCGGCGAGGCCGCCGGTCCTCCGAACGATCGGCGGCGTGCCGTAGCGGAGCGAGATCATCTGGCCCTGGCCGCACGGCTCGAAACGAGACGGCATGAGGAAGAAGTCGGCGCCCGCGTAGATCCGGCGGGCCATCGCCCGGTCGAACCGCTCGACCAGCGCCACCCGGTCGGGCCGCGAAGCTGCCAGGGAGCGAAGCGTCGCGGCAATCGCGGGATCGCCGCTGCCCTGGACCGCGAGGCGCGCGCCGCCAGCGAGCAGCC
>DASTVH010000200.1:0-2474 GCA_035759195.1 Candidatus Limnocylindrales bacterium | reverse complement strand
ACGAAGCCGCCGCGGCGCGTCTGATCGAGCGCAACCGGCGGGCGCTCGAGCGCGTCGCCGATCCGCGGGCGAGGCGCCAGCGGGCCTACGCGCTCCTCGCGCGGAGCGGCTTCGATCCCGGGGTCTGTGCGACGTTGGCGGCGCGGCTGGTCGACGGGACCGAAGCCGAGACCGACTGACGGGGGTTCGCAGACGCCCCCGGCTCGCGGCTACCGGCCGAGGTAACGCCGGATCCCGGTGACGATCCCGTTCGCGTACTGCGTCCGGCCCGTACGGCTTGCCATACGAGCGGCGTCCGACGCGTTCTTCATGTTGCCGAGCTCGATCATCACGATCGGCACGTCCGACCAGTTGAGCGTCCCCAGGTCGGTCCGGGCGACGAGCCCGTTCACCGCGTAGTAGTTCGCGACGGGCAGCCCGGCAGCCACGAGACCGTCCCGCATCGCGTTCGCCAGCGTTCTGGACCTCTCGAGGATGTCGTCGGTGAAGCCGGTCACGAGGCCGGGCCGCATGACGAAGAAGCCGCGGTGGCCGCTCGTCGAGCCGTCCCCGTGGATGCTGACCGCGACGTCCGCCCCGACCGACTCGCCGAAGCGGCCGCGGACGTCGATGCACGGCCCGACGCCGGTGTCGGTCGTCCGGGTGAGATACACCCGCGCCCCGAACGACTCGAGACTGGCTTTGACCCGCAGGGCGACGTCGAACGCGAAGGCGTGCTCGGGATAGCCGCCGGCCGTCGATGTCCCGACGGTGTTGCAGCGCTTCGAGCCGTTGCCGATCCAGACGAGCTTCGCGATCTCGGTCGGGTGCGAGGCGTTGCCGCCGTTGTGGCCCGGATCGAGGGCGACGACGACGCCGGCGAGCGGCCGGCCCACCACGATCGGGCCGGGCCGGGTCGCCAGGGCGAGCGGTGAGGCCGTGATCGACACGACGAGCGCGAGGACGGCGAGGTGCGGGCGACCCATCGACCCCATTCTCCGCCGGGCGCTCGCCCGATGCCAGCCGAACGTTTGACCCATCCCGTCGCGCCGCCGTAGGCTACGAGAAGAGAGCATCCAGCGCCGCCCGAGCGGCGCATCAGTTGCGAACACGGCGCGATCGAGACCCAACGGGGCCGCCACATCGGCGTCACCGCGTTCCGTCGTAAGCAGTCCACGAGCGCGCCGTCCTGCCGCACATGGACCTCCGGTCGGGATCGACCGGACGGGAGGACGAAGATGGACACACCGGTCCTCATCGCGGTGGCCGTGGTCGCGGCCGTCGCCGGGGCCGCGCTCGGCATGGTCGCGCGCGGATACTGGGCGTCGCAGTCGATGAAGGCGGCCCAGGCCGAGGCGCGGCGCATCGAGGCCGAGGCGCGAGCCCGCCAGAAGGAGCTGATCCTCGAGGCGAAGGACGAGAAGCTGCGCCTCCAGCGGGAGGCCGAGGACGAGGCCCGGGCCCGGCGAAACGAGCTGACCGCACTCGAGCGGCGACTCCTCCAGCGCGACGAGCAGCTCGACCAGCGGGCCGACATGCTCGAGCAGCGCGACCGCAAGCTCCTCGATCGGGAGCGAGAGCTCGAACGCGCCCGGGAGGAGGTCGCCAAGGTCCACGCCGAGCAGGTCGCGGCTCTCGAGCGGGTCAGCCACGTGTCGGCCGAGGATGCCAAGGCGCTCCTCCTCGAGGCGGTCCGCGAGGAAGCCGAACACGACGCGGTGAAGCTCGCTCGGGCGATCGAACGGAAGGCCCGCGACGAGGCCGACGAGCGCGCCCGCGACATCGTGATCACGGCCATCCAGCGGGTCGCCGCCGACCACACCGCCGAGCACACGGTGACCGTCGTACATCTTCCGAACGACGAGATGAAGGGCCGGATCATCGGCCGCGAGGGCCGCAACATCCGGGCCCTCGAGCAGGCGACCGGGGTCGACCTGATCATCGACGACACGCCCGAGTCGGTCGTCCTCTCGGGCTTCGATCCGGTTCGCCGGGAGGTCGCCCGAATCGCCCTCACGAAGCTCATCGGCGACGGCCGGATCCACCCCGGCCGGATCGAGGAGGTCGTCGCCAAGGCCCGCGCCGAGGTCGACCTGATCATTCGCCAGGCCGGCGAGACGGCCGCCTACGAGTGCGGCGTGCCCGGCCTGCCGCCGGAGCTCATCAAGCTCCTCGGGCGCCTCAAGTACCGCACGAGCTACGGCCAGAACGTGCTCAATCACTCGGTCGAGACCGGCCGCCTCGCGGCGGTCATCGCCGCGGAGATCGGGGCCGACGTCCAGATCGCCAAGATGGGCGGCCTTCTCCACGACATCGGCAAGGCGGTCGACCACGAGGTCGAAGGGCCGCACGCTGCGATCGGCGCCCAGATCGCCCAGCGCAACAACCTGCCGTTCAAGGTGATCAACGGGATCGCCGCCCACCACCAGGAGGTCGAGTACGCCTGCCTGGAGGCGCCGATCGTCCAGATCGCCGATGCGATCAGCGCGTCGCGG
>DASTVH010000199.1:0-3570 GCA_035759195.1 Candidatus Limnocylindrales bacterium | reverse complement strand
GGGGCGCTCGCCGCCGGCGTGATCGCGGCGCTGCCGCTCATCTGGACCTACGTCCTGCGCGATTACCAGAAGCAGCGGATCGTCGGATTCCTCGATCCCGCTTCCGACATCCAGGGCGCGGGCTACCAGCTCTACCAGTCGCAGATCGCCGTCGGATCGGGAGGCATGTTCGGGAAGGGCCTGACGAACGGGACCCAGAACCAGCTGAACTTCCTGCCGGTCCAGGAGAGTGACTTCGTCGCGGCGATCTACCTGGAGGAGCTCGGCTTCCTCGGGGGGATCGTCCTGCTCGTCCTCTTCGCCGCGCTCCTGTGGCGGATCCTCGTCGGCGGCTGGCGCTCGAAGGACCCGTTCGGGATGATGTTCGCCGCGGGGCTTGCCTCGATGATCCTCTTCCAGCTCGTGGTCAACCTCGGGATGGTCATCGGAATCATGCCGATCACGGGCATCCCGCTCCCCTTCATCTCCCACGGCGGCGCGTCGCTGATCAGCATTGCCGTCGGCCTCGGGATCCTTCAGAGCGTGAACATCCGCCAGACGCGGAACGAGTGGTGATCCGGCGCGCCCGGCGAGCGCGCGACGGCCGTCAGCGCCTCGGCCGTCGTGCCGCGGGCCCTCTCAGCGCCGCCTGAACAGGCCCCGGCGCTCCGTCGCCTCGGTGTCGGCGCTCCGCCGCCGGCCGGTCCGTCGCAGGATCGCGTCGATCTCGTCACGGTACTGGCGGGCGACCGGGGCACGGTCGAGCCACTCGATGTACTCGAGGTCGGTGCGGGCGATCTCGCCGAGGGACCAGCCGGCGAACCGGCCGAAGTTCAAGACGCTGCCCGATGGGTTGCCAGGCGGCGGTCCCGCGGCGCCGTAACCTTCCGGCGCCCGCATCGTCGACGCGTCGTAGCCGCCGCCGACCGACGAGCGCCCCGACGTCCAGTCCCGGGAGACGGTCTCGGGCGGCCGGTCCGGTCGCGCTTCGGTGCGCGGTGTGCCGGCCGCGACGGGTCCCGCCACCACCGGCGTGCCATCGGGCGAGCGTCGCGATCGGTCATACGCCGCGCGGCGCCCCGGGTCCCGGAGGAGGTCCCATGCCGCGTTGATCGCGACCATCCGGGTCGCCCCCTCCGGCCCCGGTGATCGATCCGGATGGTACTTCTGGGCGAGGCGCCGGTAGGCGGCCTGGATGACCTCGTCCTCGGCTTCGGGATCGACCTGCAGGATCCTGTACGGATCACGCTCGGACTCGCTCACGCCGCCGCCCCCGCCTCGCCGGCTTCGGAGGGTTCGGTCACGACGATCATCGGCCGCGCGGAGATCCGGGCGAGCGCTTCCTCGGGGCTCGCCGGCGGGTCGCCGAGCCGATGGAACAGGTAACGGAAGACCGACCTGGCGGCAGCCGCGATCGGCAGGGCGAGGATCGCCCCGAGGAGGCCGGCGATCGCCCCACCGACGACGAGCGCGATCATGATCGCCGAGGGGTGGAGCTCGACGGCGTCGCCCTGGATCTTGGGGACGAGCACGTTGTTCTCGACCTGCTGCACGACCGTGTAGAGGATCAGGGCCGCCAGCGCCGCCTCGAGCCCGGCGGTCAGGGCCAGCAGCACCGCGGGGATCGCGGCGATGATCGGACCGATGATCGGCAGCAGCTCGAGCACGCCGGCGACGACCGAGAGGAGGATCACGAACCGCCCGAAGATCGGGTCGATCGTCATGCTCAGGACGAGCAGGCCGAGGAAGGTCGCCACGCCGACGGTGATGCCCAGCAGGACCTGGCCCCGGAGCCACTGGCCGAACGTCCGGAGGACGATCCCGACGACGGCGCGCCCATCCGCCTGCCACTCGACCGGCACGGATCGCTCGGCTGCCTGGACGAGCGCCGGCCGGTCCTTGATCAGGTAGAACATCCAGACCGGGATGATGATGTAGCCGACGATCGAGCCGACGACGCCGGCGATGCCGGTGACGACCGGGAGCAGGTCGGCCGGATCCAGCCCGCCGACACCGGTCGTGAGGTCCTGGAGCCAAGTGTCGATCGCCTGACGCAGGGCCGGCGGCAGGTCGAGGTGCGCGTAGAGGTCGGCGACCTGCGCGGTGAACGAGGGGAACTCCTCGATGAAGGCCGCGAGCTCGACGGCGAGGGGCCGGAGGGTGAGGAAGATCGCCTCGCCGACGACGAACACGACGACCGCGTAGACGAGCAGCACCGACAGCCAGCGAGGAAGGCCGAAGCGGGCGATCCGCTCGACCGGCATGTCGATCAGGTACGCCAGGACAAGCCCGAGGACGAACGGCGCGAGCGCGGAACGCCCGAGATAGAGGAGGGCGAACAGGACGATGGCACCGGCGATCACGAGGGCGACGCGTGGCGTCGGTGGGCCGACCCGCCGACTCATCCCGACCCGTCGGTGGGCCGGGCCGGCCGGCGCGGCCAACGGGCCCGCCGGCAGTGGCGTGTCGGAGCCCGCTTCGGCTCCGGCTCCCGGAACGGCCGGCGGACGTGGTGGAGGCTCCGCCTCCCTGTCCGGTTCGCGAGGGCCCGGCGCATCGCGACGCGGGCCGGGGGGAGCCGGAGCGGGGTCGGAGGGAGGAGGCGCGGGATCGGGCCGAACGGGCTCGTCCATCGTTGCCGCAGACTACCAGACGTGGACGCCCCCTCCGCCGCCTCGACTCGGGCCCCCGCGGGTCCTCTCGTCGAACCTCGCCAGCGGTGGCGGATCGCGTTCGCCCGAGCCGAGCCGGCGAGCGCCGATACGATCGGTCGCGCGTACCAGACCACCTGGGAGGAGGCGCTGGCAGCCACGGACCTGCCACTCGTCCAGACCGACCGCGGCCGACCCCGATTGGCCCTCGCCGCCCCATTGCCGATCGGCATCTCGGCGAAGCGCGAGCTCCTCGACGTCTGGCTCGCCGCGGTCTTCGAGGCCTGGCGAGTGCGCGAGGCGCTCGAGTCGCATCTGCCGCCGGGCCACTCGATCGTCGGCCTCGAGAACGTCTGGCTCGGTGCGCCGCCGCTGCCCGGTCGGGTCATCGGCGCGGAGTACCTCGTCGCGCTCGAGGGCGGGGTGGACCCGGCCGCCCTCCGCGCAGCCGCAGCGCGCATCGGAGCGGCCGGGTCGCTGCCGCGTGAGCGCGCCAAGGGCGGCGGCGTCAAGCGCTACGACCTCCGGCCGCTGCTCGGCGATGTCGCGGTGGAGAGCGCCGGGCCGGATCTCGCCGTCCGATTCCGCACGCTCACCGATCCGGAGCTGGGCAGCGGCCGACCGGACGAGGTCGTGGCCGCGCTCGGCGACGAGGTCGGTGCGCCGCTGGGGGTTCGGGCCGTCGTCCGCGAGCGAATCGTCCTCGCCGACGACGAAACGTGAGGCGTGGCAACGTCGAGGTTCGTTCACCGGCGCCGCACGCTCGATTGACGCTCGCGAGGGGAGTGCAATACACTCCGCGTTCGCGTCTCGGGCTTGCCCGGCGCCTCTCCGTGTCCGCCGTCGCGGTCGCCGTGCGACCGCCTCGCAAGTCCTGAGGATCCATGTACGCAGTCATCGAGACCGGCGGGAAGCAGTACCGCGTCGAGGTCGGCACCGA
>DASTVH010000198.1:0-13475 GCA_035759195.1 Candidatus Limnocylindrales bacterium | reverse complement strand
AGCATGTCCTGGACGCTCGAGATCTTCTTGTCGGTGATGAGGATGAGCGGGTTCTCGAGAACCGCCTCCATCCGATCCGGGTTGGTCACGAAGTACGCCGAGATGTAGCCCCGGTCGAACTGCATGCCCTCGGTGTATTCCTTCTCGAGGCCGAGCGACTGGCCCTCCTCGACGGTGATGACGCCGTCCTTGCCGACCTTGTCCATCACCTCGGCGATGATCTCGCCGACCTCGGGATCGGCCGCGGAGATCGCCGCGACCGCCGCGATCTGCTCGCGGCTCGACACGTCGACCTTGTGCTTCTCGAGCTCGGCGACGACCGTCTCGACGGCCTTCTCGATGCCGCGCTTGACGACCATCGGGTTGGCTCCGGCGGTGACGACCCGGAGGCCCTCGCTGACCATCGCCTGGCCGAGGACGACCGCGGTGGTCGTGCCGTCGCCGGCGACGTCGTCGGTCTTGGTCGCGACCTCCTTGAGGAGCTGCGCGCCCATGTTCTCGAACGGATCGTCGAGCTCGATGTCGCGGGCGATCGTGACGCCGTCGTTCGTGATCGTCGGCGATCCGAACTTCTTGTCGAGGACGACGTTGCGGCCCTTCGGACCGATCGTGACCTTGACCGCGTCGGCGAGCTTGTCGATGCCGCGCTTGAGGGATCGACGAGCCGTCTCGTCGAAGATCAGCTGCTTAGACAATGTGCGTGTCCCTCCTGGAGACTGTGCTGAGATCTGGCGACGTGAGTCGTGAGCTGGCTTTCGCCTCCCACGGCCGCGCGCTCAGTCGCGCGCATCGGCCGGGGGTTTCAGTCCTCGACGATCGCGAGGATGTCCTTCTGGCTGACGATGAGGAGCTCGTCGCCCTCGACCTTGAACTCGGTGCCCGCGTACTTCGCGTAGAGGACCTTGTCGCCCTTCTTGACGTCCATGGCCTCGCGCTTCCCGTCGTCGAGGATGCGTCCGGGACCGGCCGCGATGACCGTGCCCTCCTGGGGCTTCTCTTTCGCGGTGTCCGGGAGGACGATGCCGCTCTTCGTCATCTCCTCGCGGGCGGTCGGCTGGACGACGACCCGATCGCCGAGGGGGCGAAGCTTCGTCGTGGATGCGGTGGCGGTTGCCAAGGTGCCTTCCTCCTGTGACGGCGGCCGGAACCGACCGTCGTTCCTCGATGAGCCTGGGACGGCCGCCGCGATGGGGCGGGATCGGCCGGCCCGTGACGATGTGGTGAGCGCCGCGACGGTCGCGATCCGACCTCTCGGGCCGGTTCTCTGGCCCCGCGAATCGGCTGACCCGCGTCGCTAGCACTCTCGATGTGAGAGTGCTAATAGACTAGCCGTCACCGCACCGCGATGTCAAGCGCCTGGACACGTCCAGTGCGTCAACCGTCCGTGAGGGCGGGCGTCCCTGAGGACCGCCGCAGCGGTCAATCCCCCTCCGGCGGCGATCCGCGGCCCCGGCGCGCCCGCCGCGCGGTACGACCCTCGTGGATGAACGTGAAGACGGCCATGACGAACATGAACCCGCCGACGAGCGCGACGATCCCGCTGACGATCGGGATGCCGACCAGCCAGGCCCCGACCGCGAGCAAGCCGCCCGCACCGCCCGCGATCGCGGCCTGGACCGCCCCGCCGGGCCAGAACGTCGCGCTCGCGTGTTCGGCCAGCTCCTCGAGCGGCAGGTGAAGGCGCCGGCTGCGCGCGTCGAACAGCACGAGGTCGTACTTCGCCGCGAGCCCGAGGACCGCGCTGAGCTCGTCGTCCGGCGTCTCGGGCGGCAGCCGCAGTCCCACCACCCGGGCGGGCGGCTCGTCCGTGCTCGACATCCAGACCGGCGTCCGGCGACCGCTCGGGGCCGCGTCGGAGACGGCCTCGATGCCCGGCGCATCGGCCAGGAGCTCCCGACAGAACCAGCCCACGTCGGTGCTCGGCTCGAACGGGCTCGCGGCCGGGTCGCCGCCGCCGGCCAGCCACTCCGCGATGAGCGCCTCGGCCCGCTCGGCGTCGAGGTCGCGAGGGGCGCTCCAAACGTAGAGATCCACGGTCACCTCGGATGCAGGTTCCTCACGCTGACATTCGTCGCCGCGGCCGGCGCGGATCCGCAACACGGCCGCCGGAGGCGTTCCCATCCCAGGGACGGAACAGGCGGGGCGGCCGCGCGGCCCCCGCACGCGTCACGCGGGTGTCCGGGACGACGCAGGCATCAGCCGAGAACGACCCGAATCCGGTGGGTGGCACCGTCGTCGACGATCGGGATGCCCGTGGCGTGTTCGACCGCGAGGCCGTCCAGCTCGGTGCGCACCACACCCCGGCACACGCCTGTCGGGTTCTCGACGTCGATCTCGTAGCGCGTCGAACGGTAGCGAAACGTGATCGCGTAGCGCGGCCAGGCTCGCGGGATGCAGGGTTCGATGAGGAGGTTCGTTCCGCGCAGGCGGAACCCCAGGATCCACTCGACGCCGGCCTGGTACATCCACCCGGCCGACCCGGTGTACCACGTCCATCCGCCGCGCCCGACGTGTGGCGGCTCGGCATAGATGTCGGCCGCCATGACGTACGGTTCGACCTTGTAGCGGTGGACGCCGGCCCGCGTGCTGGCGTGGTTGATCGGGTTCAGGATGGAGAACAGCTCGCCGGCCTTGTCGCCGTCCCCGAGCGCGGCAAAGGCAAGCACCGACCAGATCGCGCCATGGGTGTACTGCCCCCCGTTCTCCCGAACCCCCGGCAGGTACCCCTTGATGTAGCCCGGATCCACGTCACCCCGGTCGAAGGGTGGCGTGAACAGCAGGACCAGCCCGTCCCCCCGCCGGAGCAGGTACTCCTCGACGGCGGCCATGGCCCGCGCGGCGTGGCCCGGATCCGCCGCCCCCGACAGGACGCTCCACGATTGGGCGATCGAGTCGATCCGGCACTCGGCATTGGCCGCCGATCCGAGCGGGGTCCCGTCGTCGAAGTACGCCCGCCGATACCAGTCGCCGTCCCAGCCGTGGCGCTCCAGCGAGCGCCGCAGGGACTTCAGGCTGGCTCGCCAGCGCTGGGCCCGGGCCGCGTCGCCCCGTGCCTCGGCGATCGGCGCGAATGCGGCGAGCACCGTGGACAGGAACCAGCCGAGCCAGACGCTCTCGCCGCGGCCCTCGTGGCCGACCCGGTTCATCCCGTCGTTCCAGTCGCCCGATCCGATCAGCGGCAGGCCGTGCACGCCGAAAGCCAGACTGACGTCGATCGCCGCCGCGCAATGCTCGTACAGGGTGTCGCGCTCCGGGGTCGTCTCCGGCTGGAAGTACTCGTCGCTCTGGTCGGGTCGGAGTGGTGGCCCGTCGATCCAGGGCACCGTCTCGTCGAGGACCGTCCGATCGGCCGTCACGGCGAGGTAGCGATCGACCGCATACGGGAGCCACAGGCGGTCGTCGGAGATCCGCGTCCTGACGCCGCGGCCCGAGGGCGGATGCCACCAGTGCTGGACGTCGCCCTCGGGGAACTGCCGCGACGCGGCCAGCAGGATCTGGTCGCGGGCGAGGTCGCGACGCGCGGTCACGAGGGCGATCACGTCCTGCAGCTGGTCGCGGAACCCGAAGGCGCCGCCGGCCTGGTAGGTGGCCGTCCGGGCCCAGACGCGACAGGCGAGCGCCTGGTAGATGAGCCAGCGGTTCAGCATGATGTCCATCGACCGGTCCGGCGTCCGGACCTGGACCGTGCCCTGGATGTCATCCCAGTGGCGGGCGACCTCGCGGAGCGTCGCCTCGTGGTCCATGGTTCGGCCACGGCGGACGAGCTCGGCGGCCGCGGCGGCATCCGCGGCCTCGCCGAGCAGGACGACGAGCTGGGTCCGTGCTCCGTCGGCGAGCTCGACACGGGTCTGGAGGGCGGCGCACGGATCAAGGCCCGCGCCGACCGCGCTCCGGAGGTGGTACCCGCGTTCGAGGGCGGCGGGCTGGTCCGGCGCCCCGTTCCGGCCGAGGAACTCGGTCCGATCGGCGGTCCAGGACGTCTGCCGGCCGCCGAGATCGAGCAGCGCGACCCGGCCGCCGAATTCGGTGTTCCACGGGTTGCGTGCCAGCAGCGCTCCCGTCTCCGGCTCGAGGGCCGTGACGATCCGGTGAGCCTGGTCGCCGCGCGAGGTGCCCAGAACCCATTCGGCGTAGGCCGTCACCGACAACCGCCGGGTTCGGCCCGACCGGTTCTCGATCGTCAGCAGCGAGACCTTGAGCGGTTCCTCGAGCGGGACGAACTGGACGAGATCGAGGTCGATGCCGTCATGGCCGTGCTGGAACCGGCTGTAGCCGGCCCCGTGGCGCGCGACGTACGTCGATTCGTCGAGGCGGATCGGCTGCGCCGTCGGACCCCACAGTTGGCCCGTATCGTCGTCGCGCAGGTAGATGGCCTCGCTCACCGGATCACTCACCGGGTCGTTCGACCAGGGCGTGAGCTGGTTTTCGCGGCTGTTGCCGGACCACGTGTAGCCCGAGCCCGATTCAGACACCTGGAACCCGAACAGCGGGTTCGCGATCACGTTGAGCCACGGCGCGGGCGTGGACTGGCCGGGCCCGATGATCGCCACGTATTCATTCCCGTCGTCGGCGAAGCCGCCGAGCCCGTTGAAGAACTCGAGTTCGGGACGAGGCCGGCCCGCGGGTGCGGCCACGAGTTTCGGGGCGGGTGGCGGCGCGGGCGGCGCGGGCGCCTCGGGACGCTCCAGACGGATCACCTGGTCGGCGAGCGTACCGCGGCGACTCAGTAGGACGGCTCGGGCCACGGACGTGAGCAACGTCCGATCCTCGACGGGCAGCTGGTCGCTGCGCAGGACGTACACCCCGCCATGGGCCGGATGGCCGCCGTGGACGAGCGTCGACTGGCTCGTACGGACGAGACCTTCGAGCGACCCGTGGAAGTCCTCCGAATAGGTCGGGCCGTGCTCGTTGAGAATGACGAGGTCCACGTCCAGCAGCTTCAGGCGCCAGTACTCGTGAGCCCGAAGCAGCTGCCGCACGATGTGGAAGTCCTCAGCCTCGCCGATCCGGACGACGACGATCGGCAGGTCGCCGGAAATGCCGTGGGCCCACAGGCCGGGGGCGCCTCGCTCGTTTCGGGCGAGCCGGGCCGGTGAGGGCCGCAGCGACCGGTCCGAATAGAGGATCCGATTGGCCAGCCGTTGGAAGAGGTGTGCCTCGTCGGACTCGATACCGAGGTGGTGGAGCTGGACCTGGGCCTGCGTCCAGGCGAGCGTGGACGCACGCTCGAAGGCCCCGGTCTCGCGGAACTTGTCGACCAGGTCGAGGACGTCGTCTCGGGTCTCCGCGACGACCGTCGAGTACGTCACGTGGGCCGTCGTCCCGGGGGCGAGGCGGACCCGGCAGCGGAGGCTGAAGATCGGATCGAGCACCGCGCCGACCGTGTTCGAGAGCGGGCGTCCGTCGAGGATCGAGACCGCCTCACGGATGGAGCGACCCCGGCCCAGGAACCGGGCGCGGTCGGTCTCGTACTGGACGATCGCGCTCGTGTCCTCTTCGACGGCCGCGACGTGGGCCGCCCAGATCGGTCGCTCGTCCCGCGCTCGCGGCCGGCGGGTCGCGAGGAGCGCGCCGATGTCGCCGACGAACTCGGTCTGGACGAACAGGTTCTGGAAGGCGGGATGGGCGACGTCGGCTGCCTGCGGCGACAGGGCGACCTCCGCGTAGGACGTCAGCTCGATGTCGCGGACCTGCGAGCCGAGGTTCGTCACCGAGACGCGACGGATCTCCGCGTCGTGCTCGGCCGACACGACGACGCTCATGGCCGTCGCGATCGGGCCGTCGCGTCGGGCGAGCTCGATGTGGTCCTCGGAGTAGATGACCTCGTAGCTGTCGGCCTCGGTCCCGCTCGGCTGGTGACCGGCCGACCAGACCGCGCCGGTCTGCATGTCGCGCAGGAACAGGTAGCTGCCCCACGGGTCCCGCGTGACGTCCTCCCGCCATCGCGTCACCGCGATGCCGCCCCAGCGGCTGTAGCCCGAACCGGCCGCGGTCATCATCACCGCGTAGCGGCCGTTCGAGAGGATGTGCGTCCGCGGGATCGCGTCGTGGGGCGAGTTGAACCGGCGCAGGACCGGCGGCACGAGGTCGCGCACGTCGGCGGCGCTCTTCGCCTCCTCGGCCCGCGGCCGGGCGACGAGGACGTCGCGCGGCATCCGTTCGTGGAGGAGCAGCTCGGTCGCCTCGACGAGCGGGTCGGCGTGGAAGCGGTCGATCATCACGCCGTCGTTGAGGACGTTGCCGATCGCCACGAGGATCATGCCCTGGTGATGCGCCATGTAGCTCTTCACGACCGCGACCGATGCCCCTTCGGGGAGCCGTCGCGTCGTGTAGTCCAGCGCCTCCCGGAAGCCGTAGGCTCCGCTGGCGCCCGCCCTGGCGAGGCGGCTGAAGTTCTCGACCGCCGCGTGGGGCCGGATCATCGCGCCGAGGGCCGTGGCATACGGGGTGACGACGAGGTCCTCTCTGAGCCCCCGCTTCAGACCCAGCCCGGGAACGCCGAAGCTCGAGTACTGGTACGCCTGCTGGAGGTCGCGCGCATTGAACGCCGACTCGGAGATCCCCCACGGGACGTTGCGCTCGCCTGCGTAGCTCATCTGGCGGGCCACGACGAGCCGGAACGTCTGGCCGAGCAGGCTGTCGGCAGGTTCGCGCATCACGAGCGACGGCATGAGGTACTCGAACATCGATCCGGACCACGAGACAAGGGCGGAGCCTCGCCCGACCGGTGTCAGTGCGCGACCGAGGCGGAACCAGTGGTCGGCCGGGATGTCGCCCTTGGCGATCGCGAGGAAGCTCGTGAGGCGGGCCTCGGACGCGAGCAGGTCGTAGTAGCTCGGGTCCTGAACGCCGTCGCGGGTCCGGTAGCCGATCGAGAAGAGCTTCCGGGTGGGATCGAACAGGAAGCTGAAGTCCATCTCCTCGAAGAGCCGCTGGGCACGATCGGCAAGCTGGCGGAGCCGCCGCTCGAGGGTCGCCGCCTCCCGGGTCGCGTCGTCCGCTTCGCCCGTTGACGGGTCGGCCAACTCGGCGATCGTCGGAGGATGATCCGACGACGAGGCCGACCGGAGCAGCGCGATGTCCCGCTGATGGCTGGCAACGGCCGATCGCGCCGCCTCGGTCCAGGTCAAGAGCTCGCTCCCGGGTGTGTCGCCGCGCTCCGCGGTCAGGGCTGCCGCGACGTCGGCGAGCGTCCGAACGCCGGCCGCCAGTTCGTCGAGGCGCCGCACCATGGCCTCCGGCGTCGGCGGCACATCGGACATGCCGGGCAGCTCCAGGGCCTCGGCCAGGTCGCGCCGGGTGAGGGTCTGGCTGCGGCGATCGTCAGGGATGGCCCCGGCTGCCGCACGGGCGAGCGTCAGCGCGTCTTCGATCCCGGCGAACGCGGTGGCGACCGGGAGCGGCTCGTCGACCATCTGGCGGCAGGCGTTGGCCATGACGATCAGGTGGCCGGCGAGGTTGCCGCTGTCCACCGAGGAGACGTACATCGGCTCCAGTCGCCGCAGGTCCCGGGTGTCGTACCAGTTGTAGAGGTGCCCCCGGAACCGTTCGAGGCGATCGATCGTGGCGAGGGTGGCCTCGAGCCGCTCGACCATCTCCAGCGTGCCGATCCAGCCGAAGTCGCGAGCCGTCACGGTCGCCAGCAGGTACATCCCGATGTTCGTCGGCGAGGTGCGATGGGCGACGAGCGGCGCCGGCTCGTCCTGGAAGTTGTCCGGCGGCAGGTGGTTGTCCTCCGGGCCGACGAAGGCCTCGAAGAAGCGCCACGTCCGGCGCGCGATCACGCGCAGGGCGCCGACGTCGTCGTCGGAGAGCTGCTCCGCCGCGGAGGCGGGCGGCGGCAGGCTGATCCAGCGGGCGATGACCGGCGAAACGAACCAGAGAGCGAGGAACGGCACAGCGATCCAGATCGCGGACGGCTTCGCGACCAGGACGAGCCCGGCCGTGACGACCGCCGCGGCCACCCCGCCGGCCATCTGCGCATAGAACCCCGACGTGCTGAGGTCGTGGGTGGCCTTGGCCTGTGCCGCGGTCGTCCACTCGAGCAGGTGGCGTCGGGTCACGTAGACGCGCGCCAGGGTCCGCGCGATCGCGTCGACCATCAGCCACGCCTGGTGCGCCGCCAGCACGATGCCGATGCCGACCTGGGCGGCCCCCTTTGCCACGTCCTCGCCGACCGCCCGGAGATGGCTGCGCTTCGAGATGCCCTGACGGCGGGGCTTGAGCCCGGCCAGGATCTGCACGCCGGGCGGGATCACCAGCGTTCCGACGACGAATGCCGTCCACAGCAGGGCCGGCACCGTCGGGACCGTCCAGGCGGCGACGAGCGTGGCGACGGCGAGCGGCGCGGATAGTGTCCGGCGCAGGTTGTCGACCATCTTCCAGCGGGCGATGGCCGGCAGCGCGGTCCGGTCGTGACCACCGGTCGGGTCCCGCGCCCGTCCGAGGATCCACGGCAGGAGCTGCCAGTCGCCGCGCGCCCAGCGGTGCTGACGCGACGCCTCGACGAGGTAGTTCGACGGGTACTCGTCGAAGAGCTCGACGTCGGTGACAAGGCCGGCGCGGGCATAGATGCCTTCGAAGAGGTCGTGGCTCAGCAGGGTGTTCTCGGGTACCCGCTCGGCGAGCGCGGCCCGGAACGCGTCGACGTCGTAGATGCCCTTTCCGGTGAAGCTGCCCTCGCCGAACATGTCCTGGTAGACATCGGAGACGGCCGACGAATAAGGGTCGATCCCGGCGCTTCCGGCGAACACCCGCTGGTAGATCGACGCCTCGTGTTCGGCGGGAAGGGTCGGCGTGATGCGCGGCTGGAGGATCCCGTAGCCCTGCGTCACGCGGCCCGCCGCCGGATCGAAGACGGGACGGTTGAGCGGATGGGCCATCGTTCCGACGAGTCGCCCGACGGCGCCGCGCGGCAGGCGGGTGTCGGCATCGAGCGTGACGACGTAGCGGACGTCCGCCGGTGGCGTCGACGACGGCCGGCCGCTGGTCAGGAGTCCGGTCGTGGTCGAGCCCCGCAGGAGCTCGTTGAGCTCGTGGAGCTTGCCTCGCTTGCGCTCCCAGCCGATCCAGCTGCCCTCCGCCTCATTCCAGCGGCGCTCACGGTGGAAGAGCAGGAATCGGGCGCCGCCGCCGGGCGCCTCGCCGTGCCGCTCATTCAGCCGGTCGACCGCCGCGTTCGCCGCGGAGAGGATCTCGTCGTCGCCGTCGACCCGCTGCGTCGGAGCGTCTGCCCAATCGGAGAGAAGCGCAAAGCGGACGTCGCCCTCGCGATTGGCGAGGTAGTGCACCTCCAGGCCATTGACCTGCTCCGCGGCAACCGCCTCGCTCGTGAGGAGCGTGGGAACCACGACGAGGGTCCGCATCGCCGGCGGTACGCCGTCGTCGAGATCGAGGCGTGACAGCGCGACCGGACCGAGGATATCGGTGACCGCGCGGTTCACGAGGGCGATCGCGAGATCCGATGCCGGGCCGAGGGCCAATAGCGCCAGGAGGATCAGGGCGGCGCTGTCGGCGCCGCGGGACAGCAGGAGCGGGACGGCGACGATGAGTGCCGTCGCCACGACGACCGTCCCCAGGTAGCCTGTCGTGGCGCCTCGGGAGTAGGCCCGGCGAAGGCGAGTCGCAAGCGGGACCCGGACGCCCAGTGCCGCCTCGAACGCGGCGCGACCGTCTCCGATCAGGTAGAAGCCGGGGTCCGTGTTCGCCGACGACGCCTCCGCCGCCTCGGACACCGGCGCGGCCTCGGCCATCGCCACCGCCCTGGTGGCGACCTCGATCTCGGTCAGGTCGGCTCGGCGCGCGAGGTTCTCGATCGCGTGGCGGTAGCGGTCCCGGGTCGCGAAGTCCATCGCGCTGAACGAGCCCTGCGCGCGGAGGACATCGTCGACGAGGCTCGTGCTCTCGACGAACTGCGCCCAATCGAACCACGAGATCAGGCGCATGCTCGTGATGACGTTCCGGACCGTGACGTTCATCGTCGCCTGGCGCTGATGCTCGAGGCGGACCATCTCCTCGGCCGTGGTCCCCTGCTCCGCGACGAGGCCCTCCAGCCAGCGCAGCGCCGGCGTCGTCTCGGGGTCCTGGTCACGCAGGCGCTGGAAGAGCTGGACCCTCGCTGCGGCCGGGAATGCCGCAGGTGACAGCCGATGCAGCGCAGCGGTGGCGGCCTCGGGGCTGTCGGGGCCGAGGCCGAGCAGGCTGTCGGCGAGCTCGTCCGCCTTCTGCCGGGCGGCCCGCCCGCGCACGATCTGGTCGGCAATCCGCCGGACGTTGTCGACAAGCAGGATCCGGAGGCTGATCGCCACCGCCCACAGCTCGCCGAGCGTCAGCGGCTCGACCTCCTGGTACGCGCGCACCATCCGCCGGAGGCTCTCGGGCTCGAAGAGGCTGTCCGTGTGGGCGATGTACGCCCAGGCGAGTCCGAGGACCCTCGGGTAGCCCTCGAGGTGCCCCTCCGCCAGCTTCGGGAGCTCGTCGTAGTAGTCCGGCGGGAGGTCGTCGCGGATCTCCCGGAGCTGCTCGTCGATGATCGGGAAGTTGTCGACGAGCCACTCGGCGGCGGGCGTGATCGCCCGCTCGTCCTTGATCGCCCGGGCCAGGACGCGATACGACTCGACGAGGACGCGTCCGTTCTCGGCGATCCGCGGCTGGACGGGGCGGCCGCGCCGCGGCTCCGTGGTGACGACCTGGGCGCGGGCGAGCGTGCGGGCGTGCTCCTCCAGACGCTCCGCGCTGAAGAGCTCGGCGAGGATGGGCTCGTCGAGGTCCGTCGGGGGCCGAACCAGCCGACGGACTCTGCTCGGCGGATCGCGAAGGGGCGGATTCGGCCTCACGGGCCGTCGTCGTGCGAGCTGGGTGGGTCGTCGCGTCGGCCGCGCCGATCGCCGAGCACCTCGTGATGCGGGGCCCTCCCGAAGATCCGGTCGTACGTCGCGACGAGCCCTTCACCGAGCGCTTCGGGGTCCTCGTCGCGCTGCTCCGCGACCCAGGCGGCGGTCACCGCGACCCAGTCGGGAGCGTTCCGGCGGCGGGGGGCGCCGGGCGGCGGAAGGTACGGCGAATCCGTCTCGACAAGCAGACGCTCGGTCGGCGCGACCCGGACCGCCTCGGCCGACGCCTCTTCACCCTCCCGGAAGACCAGCCCCGAGAAGCTGACGGCCGCGCCGAGCTCGAGCATCGAATGCGCGTAGTCGATCGGGCCGGAATAGCTGTGGATCAGGATGGGCGGGGGCTCGATGCCGAACGCCCGGACCTCGGCGAGGAGCGCATCCTGGGCGTCGCGCGCGCCGGCGGTCGAGCGGCAATGGAGGATCGCCGGCTTGCCGGTCTCCGCCGCAAGGCGGAGGTGGCGGCGGAGGTTGGCGAGTTGGGCGAGGACGGGTGAGAACATCCGATCGTAGTCGAGGCCCGTCTCGCCGACCGCGACGACGCGCGAGTCCGCCGAAAGGGCGACGATCTGCTCCCAGTCCCCGACGTCGGCGGCGTCCGATGCATGGGGATGGATTCCGGCCGCGGCATCGAGGCCCGGGAACCGCTCGACCAGCTCCAGCGCCCGGACGGACGAGGCGGCGTCCCAGCCCGGAACGAGGATCCGCTCGACCCCGGCGAGCCGGGCGCCGCCCACGACGAGCTCGACGTCGCCCGCGAATGGATCGGCCTGAAGATGGCTATGGGAATCGACGAGGCGCATCAGCGCGATTGTCGCGGATGCGCCACGGTCGTGATGGGGTCAGCCGGGCAGGTTCTCGTAGAGCGCGAGCGGGTTGCCCTCGCTGTCGGTTCCGACCGCGTACCAGCCCTGTCCGGGAATCTCGGTCCGCGGCGTCGTGATCGAGCCCCCGAGCTCGGCCACCCTGCGGGCGGCGTCGTCGATCGAGTCGACGAGGATGTAGTTCCGGATCTCGGTCCCGGCCGACTCGCCGCGCTTCCCGAGGGCGCCGCCCAGATCGCCCGGACCAGAGGTCACGAGGTGATAGCCGGGGAACCCCTCCATCGATCCGAACTGCCAGCCGAACACGCCCTCGTAGAAGCGCGTGGCCCGTTCCTCGTCGTCGTACGGGATCTCGATGTGGGCGTACTGACCGTGCGGCATGCCGAGCCTCCTTGCGATGGGTTCACCCGGACGACGATCGAGCGTCGTCCGAATCGACGTCGAGCCGGGGGAAGAGCGGCTCGGGCGCAGACAGCCGGCCCACCTCCTCCGCCCGCGCGCCCCAGGCGAGCTGGTCGAGGAGCGGCGGGCCGCCGTTGCCGTCGGGGCCGTAGGGCCACTCGTAGCCGAGCTGGCCGAGGACGCGCGGCGCGACGCCGGGGATGAACGGCGCCGCGGCGAGCCCGACGAGCCGACACGTCTCGACGAGGTCGCCGAGGACGGCGGCCAGCCGCGTCCCGGCGGACTCGTCGCCTGCTTTCGCCCCACGGGCAAGCTCCCACGGCTTCTCGGCGTCGACGAAGCGGTTGGCCGCTGCGACGAGCTCCCACAGGGCGGCGAGCGCGTCGTGGAGCAGATGGCCCTCGATCGCCGACCGGAAGGCCGCCAGGCGTTCGGCCCAGGCGTCCGCCAGGGTCCCGCCGCCGGGCGCCGGACGCTCCCCGCCGAGGTAGCGGTTGGCCATCGAGACGGTGCGGTTCACGAGGTTGCCGAAGTCGTTGGCGAGGTCGGCGTTGTAGCGCCGGACGAACGAGTCCCACGACACCTCGGCGTCGCGGTCGAAGGCGACCTCGCGGAGCGTCACGTACCGAGCCCCGTCGGCACCGAGCGCCGTGACGACGTCGTGGGGATCGAGGAAATTGCCCCGGCTCTTGCTCATCCGTTCGCCGCCGCCGGTCAGCAGCCAGCCGTGGACCCAGACCTGGCGCGGGGCCTCGAGGCCGGCCGACCAGAGCATCGCCGGCCAGAAGATCGTGTGGAACCGGGCGATGTCCTTGCCGATGACGTGGAGGTCGGCCGGCCACCATTTCGCGAACGCGGCCGGATCGTCCGGGAAGCCGGCCCCGGTGATGTAGTTGATCAGCGCGTCGAACCAGACGTAGATCGTGCCCGCCTCCGGGTCCCACGAGCCGTCCTCGCGCTGGGCCGTCTCGCCGTTCTCGGCGATCGGGAACGGGATGCCCCAGCCGCCGCCGGCCCGGCTGATCGAGAAGTCCTCGAGCCCCTGGCGGATGAACCCGAGCATCTCGTTGCGCCGGTAATCGGGCTGGACGAACTCGGGATGCTCCTCGAAGTGCCGCTCGAGCCGCTCCTGGTAGGCCGACAGGCGGAAGAACCAGTTCTTCTCGGTGAGCCACTGGAGCGGCACGTCGGGATGGTTCGGGCAGATCGTGCCGCGGGCGGTCTCCTGGACGTCGGTCGCGTTGCGGAAGCCCTCGTTCGGGCAGTACCAGCCCTCGTACGTCCCGAGATAGATATCGCCGCCGGCGTAGGCCCGTCGGACCATCTCCTGGGCGGACCGGGCGTGGTCCGGGTCGGTCGT
>DASTVH010000197.1:0-2533 GCA_035759195.1 Candidatus Limnocylindrales bacterium | reverse complement strand
CGAAGAGGGCGGCGAAGAACCGGATGTTCTCCCAGACCGACAGGTCGGTGTAGATGCCGTCCGCCTGGGTCATGTACCCGATCCGCGCGAGATTCGACCGCGACGGCATGGGCACGCCGAGGACGCGGGCGGTCCCCGACGCCGGGCGGGTCAGGCCGACGAGCAGCCGGATGAGCGTTGTCTTGCCGGAGCCGTTCGGCCCGAGCAGGCCGTAGATCCGGCCGGCCGGCAGCGACAGGTCGAGCGAGTCGACGGCGGTGATCTTCCCGAATCGCTTCGTCAGGCGCGCCGTCTCGATCGCGGGGACCGGGGCCGCATCGGAATTCATCGCGTGCGGAATTCTACGTTCGTTGAATTCCATGTCAACCCGCAGCCGCCGGACCGTGCGACGTGGTCAGCCAGAGACCGACACAGAGAGAGGCGTCACCGAGTGAGCCCCCGAAGCCAGGCCACGTCCGGCTCCCAGCCGTCGACGATCGGGCCATGGCCGCACGACCGGGCGGCGCGCTCGATCGCCCGAAACGCCCCTCGCTGAGCCTCGGTCGTCGGGTCGTCGAGGAAACGTTCGACGTGGTCCAGCAGGTCGGCGAGGTCCGGCAGCGCGAACGGCTCGGCCGCGAGCTCGAACGGCAGCCACTTGTTGAACGGCCGGACCCGCCCCTCCAGGGCGAACGCGGCCGTCAGCAGCGGCCCGATCGACTCGGCGGCGTCGAGGCGGCCCTCGAGCAGCCGGCCGGCTTCCAGATTCCGAAGCGATCGGTAGAGGGCGTTGATGTAGGCGCCCAGGGCGCTCGCGGCGAGTGCCGGCGCCTCGTCGGGCGCAAGGCGCCGCCGCTGCTCCACGATCCGACCGATCTCGCCATCGAGACGATCCAGGTCGATGCGGGCCCGGAGGAACGACGGCCGGTTCCACGACGTCGGCGTTTCGGGCAGGCCGTGGGTCCGAAACTCGTCGAGCGTCATCGCCCAGATCTCCACGTCGGAGCCGTGCTCGGTCGCCCACCGCTCGGCCTCGGCGCTCGTGCCCGCGACGACCACGAACGCATCGACGTCGGAGCCATCGTCCACGTACGCTCCGGCTCCGCGCGAGCCGAACACCACGACGCCGACGACGGTCGGGTCGGCTCGTGCCCGCTCGAGGATCGCGGCGTAGCGTGCCTCCGGGTCCCAGCCGGCCGCGTCGACCATCAGCTGCCGGCGACGACCCGGTCGCTGAAGTCGCCGCTCGCGGGGTCCTTGAGGATGAGCTTCTGGCGCCCATCGGGGAGGATCTCGCGCTTGATGACGATCTGGCCCTCGTACGTCTCGGGCGTCGAGGCGATCCGCGGCGTCGCGCCGCCCCGCCAGTCGAGATCGACCGGCTCCCAGGCCCGCCGCTTCGCCGACCGGTAGCAGGCGTCCATGACCGCGTTCACGACGTAGCCGTCGTAGAACGTCTCCATCGGCGCCCGGCCCTCGTCGATCGCCCGGAACATGTCGCTGAACATGTCCACGTAGCCCAGCTCCGAGACCTCGTCGCCGACCGGGAACAGCCAGCCGGCCGAGGTCTCGGCCTTCTCGGCAACGTAGCCCCCTCCGCCGCCGCCCGCGGTGAACATCTCGAAGCCCGTGCGCAGGAAGTGGTTCATCCAGATCGTGCCGTGCGTTCCGGCGACCTCGTCGCGGAGGTCCATCCCGCCGCGGAACGTCCAGCTGACCTCGAACTGGCCGATGGCCCCGGACTCGAAGCGGATGAGGGCGATCGCGTTGTCCTCGTCGGCGATCGGGTGGACGAGCGTGTCGGTGTGGCAGAGCACTTCGACCGGCCGGTTCCCCTTGCCGACGAAGTTGCGGATGATCTCGATGCAGTGGCAGCCGAGGTCGATGATCGCGCCGCCGCCGGTCAGCCGACCATCCCAGAACCAGGCAGAGTGCGGCCCGGGGTGCGTCTCGCGCGACCGGACCCAGGTCACGTCGCCGACGGCGCCGGCCCGGACCGACGCGATCGCCTTGAGCGTCTTGGGCGTGTAGCAGAGGTCCTCGAGATAGCCGGCGAACACACCGGCCTTCTCGACGGTCTCGAGCATCCGGCGGGCCTCGTCGGCCGTCCGGCCGAGGGGCTTCGTGCAGAGGACCGCCTTGCCGGCCTTCGCCGCGAGACTCACCGCCTCCTCGTGGAGGAAGTTCGGCAGGCCGACGACGACGACGTCGGTCTCGGGGTGGTTCACGGCGGCCGCCATGTCGGTCGTCGACTCCGGGATGTCCCAGCGCTCGCGGAACGCGGCACCCCGTGGCTCGCTCCGGGAGTAGACGATCCGGACGCGGTCGCGGCCGCGCTGGCCGTGGAGCGTGTTCGTGTAGAAGTCGCCGATGAGCCCCGTGCCGAGCATCGTGATCGCGTGGCCGTTCATCGTTCCTCCTCCTGTGTGGGTCGTTCGGCAAACGAAAGGAGCGCGGCAGGGTTGTCGACGAAGAGGCGCCGGCGCGCGGCGGCGTCGAATCCGGCGCCGGCCATGGCCTCGCTGAATCCGGTCAGCAGCCAGGCGAGGCCCGG
>DASTVH010000196.1:0-3675 GCA_035759195.1 Candidatus Limnocylindrales bacterium | reverse complement strand
GCGCCGGGCCCGCCGGCCGATCACGACGCCGAGCTCGACCTCGGCGTCGAGGGCGTTGCAGCCCTCGGGCCGGACCACCGACTCGCCCGATGCGACGACCGCGGTCGGCCACTTGCCGAAGATCGTCGGCCGATCGGGCATCGGCAGGTGCTGCTCCTCGAGGTGGTCCCGGTAGTTCAGCCCGATGCAGACGGTCTTCGCGGGCAAGACGGCCGGGGCCGGCCGGAGCGAGGCGACGGCCCGGCGCTCGCTGCCGCCGATCGCGTCACCCGCCGCCGCCGCAGTGACCTCCCACGCCGCGTCGTCGGCCTCGAGCGGCGCGACGGAGTCACCGTCGAGGGCGCCGAGACGCCGCGTGCCGCCCTCGTCGCGCCAGGCGAAGAGGCGCACGGCCCCGGATCCCGATCAGCTCGCGGCGGGCGACGGCGAGACCGACGGGGCCGGACTCGCCGGGGCGCTGGCGGATGCCGACGGGGCGGCAGAGCCCGATGCGCCGGGCGACGCCGACGGGGCCGGGCTCATCGAGGGCAGCGGGCACTGCGGCTCCGGCGGTGTGACCCACGCGCCGTCCCGGTCGATCCGCTCGGATTCGGTCGCGTAGAACTCGAGGACCTGGTTCGCGTCCCATTCGGGCAGCGGCAGGACGCGACCCCAGACGAGAGCGGCATACGGCCACTTCATCGCGTCGAACCGGGCGATGACCGGCGACATCGCGCCGCGCGGCAGCTCGCAGATCGGGCTCGGAGGCAGCGCGTCGAAGAACGCCCGGAAGCGGTCGAGACCGGCGGCGGTCGCACCCTCGCTGTCGGCGCGGTAGAGGATCACGAGGCCGCCGTGCTCGAGGTTGTGGATCCAGTTCGAGGGTCCGATGCTGTCGTCCGGCCCGTAGACGCGCGGGTCGACCGGCCCGATCCCGTTGAGGTTGAAGTGGGTCCCGGTGGCCGGCGGGCAGAACGTATAGCGCTGGGGCTTGGCCACGTTGTGGTTGGCGCCCATGTCATCCTGTTGATAGCCGAGCCGCTGGGTCGCACCGGGGGCCGGCGAGGCGGTCGGCGGGGGCTCCCACTCGATCGCGCAGCTGTAGGCCGCCTGGGTCGCGCCGACGAAGATGACGCTGAGCGCGACGGCTCCGATCGCGACGACGACCGCCCCGATGAGCAGCGTCCGGTAGCGCTCGAGGAAGGGCTTCTCGGCGACGCGACGGGTCCGCTCGCGACGCCCGGCTCGCGGCGAGCCCGAGGGGCCGCTGCTGGCAGGGGCCGTGCCGGCCTGGCGGGCGGCGGCGCGGGCCGCCCGTCTCGACTCCTTGCTCACGTTTCGGTCAATGCCTCGTGCTGCGGGTGACGGTGTCGCGTGTCGCGTGTCGTCCGGATACCGCGCGGCGTCGGCGACGGAGCCGTTCGCGCTGCGCAGAGGGTACCGTCAGTCGCCGCTCAGTGTCGCAGGCGGCTCACGGCTCGTTCAGCCACTCCCGGACCTCCGGCCGGAGGAGGCCTCGGAAGAGCAGGATCGCGAGCGCGCCGACGAACGCCGCCTGGATCGGCAGGCCGGTCAGGAGCAGGTATGGTGCGAGCGGCACGGTCAGCGTGGCCAGCCCGAGGGCCAGGCCGCGAGCCGCCTCCTTGCGCTGCAGAACGAGCGTCGTCGTGAAGATCGTGTAGGCGAGCAGGACCATGACGACGACGCCCGGCCCGCTGATCGGCGCCCCGATCGCGAGATCGACGACGTAGCGGAGGGAGATGCCGATTCCGGCGAGGATCAGGAGCGCGTACAGCAGGAAGAGGCGGATTCCGCCGGGCATCGCCCGGACACTGGCGAGCATGAGCCGATCCTGCCACGAGCGGCCGGTTCCTGCCGGCATCGCGCCCGTTCCGGGGCTCGCTCCCGATTCGTGGAGGCCGGAAACCGATCCTATACTTCGCCGCCTGTGGCCGACCTGCCCATCGACCTCGATCCCCAGAACGCCGCCCGTCTGCTCGCTGCCCTCGACATCGAGGGCAAGCTCGCTCGCGCGCTCGACGCGCTCGGCCCGATTACCGGCCGCGACGTCGTCGCGGTGGGATGCGGTGAGACCGAACGACGGCGTCTGGAGGAGGCGGCCGCACGGTTGACCTGCGTCGAACCGGCTGGCGCGGGCGACGCCACGCGCTGGCCGCTGCCCGAGGGGTCTGTCGACACGATCGTCTCGGTCTGGTCCGGGTTCAGGGGCGTCGACGACGCCACCCTCGCCGAAGCGGACCGGGTCCTGCGGCCCGATGGGCGGCTGCTCGTCGTCCACGACTACGGTCGCGACGACGTCTCGACGCTCCGCGGCGATCAGCCCGAGTACGGCGCCTGGAGTCGGCGCGACGGACCCTTCCTGCGGGCGGGCTTCAGGATCCGGGTCGTCCACTGCTGGTGGACGTTCGACTCGCTCGACGATGCCCGGTCGTTCCTCGCCGGCGCCTTCGGTGAGGCGGGCCGGCAACTGGGCGAAGGGCTCCGCCGACCGCGCATCTCGCACAATGTCGCCGTCTATCACCGGACCCGCGGCGACGCCTGAGAGGCGCCGCGCGTTCAGGCCGCGGCGAGTGACGACTCGAGGACGTGCCGGTAGTGCCGTTCGTAGTCGTCGGCCATGCGGCTGACGTCGAAGCGGGCCTCGGCGGCCGCGCGGCAGCGCCTTCGGTCGATCTCTCCGAGCCGAGCGATGGCGTCGACCATCCCGTCGACGTCGTCGACGACGAAGCCGGTCTGCCCGTCGTCGACGACCTCCGGGACGCTCGCCCGGCGGAGGCCGATCACGGGCGTCCCGCAGGCGAGTGCCTCGATCATCACCAGACCGAAGGGCTCCTCCCAGCCGATCGGGAAGAGGAGTGCTTCGGCGCCAGCGAGCAGGTGGCGCTTCGCCTCCGGATCCGCCTCCCCGATGTAGCGGATCTGCCTGTCGTCGATCTCGGGTTCGATGTGGTTGGAGAAGAAGTCGGCGTCGGTCCGGTCGATCTTGCCCGCCAGGATCAGCTTCCGGCCGCTCCGACGGGTCGCCTCGATCGCCCGGGCCGAGCCCTTCTCCGGCATGAACCGGCCGAGGAAGAGCAGATACGGGTCGTCGGCCGGGCGCGCGGCGAACGGGAAGCTCGCCACGTCGATGCCGTGATGGATCGGCGGCAGGGCGCCGCGGCTCGGGAAGGTCGCGGCACTCGCGGCCGACAGGGAGTGGTGGGCCCATGGATACGCATCCCAGATCGACTGGACCTCGGGCACGAACTGGTTGTGGTTCGTCGTCAAAACCGGCGTGCGGGACGTGGCGGCGAGGACCATGCCCTCGACGCCGGCGTGGTTGTGGACGACGTCGAACTCGCCGTCGTCGGCGTCGCGGAAGCAGGCCTGGGCGTTGGCCAGCTGGAGGTACTCCGCATGGCGCAGGTCGCCGCGGATGCTGCCGTACCGCATCGCCTGCGGGGTGACGCTGCGGAGGCGGGCGCTCGTCCGGGAGTCGCCGCTCGCGTAGAGCGTCACGTCGTGGCCGCGGCGAACCAACTCCTCGGTCAGGAGGTGGACGACGTTCTCGGTGCCGCCGTAGGCCGGTGGCGGAACGCGTTCGTAGGTTGGTGCCAGTTGAGCGATGCGCACGTGAGCTCCCCCAGGGTCGCCCGATTGTATCCGCCCTGCTACGCTCCCCCGCGATGACCGACC
>DASTVH010000195.1:0-8995 GCA_035759195.1 Candidatus Limnocylindrales bacterium | reverse complement strand
CCAGGAGTACGAGGACGCCGCCCGCCTACGCGAGGAGGAAGCGACCGCCCGCGAGACCGTCGAGCGCCTCCGCGGCGAGTGGCAGTCGCAGGTCAGCAACGACCAGCCGACCGTCGACGAGGAGGAGATCGCCCAGGTCGTGGCGATGTGGACCGGCATCCCCGTCACGCGGATCGCGGCCGAGGAGTCCGAGCGGCTCCTCAAGATGGAGGATGCGCTCCACCAGCGCGTGATCGGCCAGCAGGAGGCCATCGAGATGATCTCGAAGGCCGTCCGCCGGGCCCGGGCCGGCCTGAAGGATCCCAAGCGGCCGATCGGTTCGTTCATCTTCCTCGGCCCCACCGGCGTCGGGAAGACCGAGCTGGCCAAGGCGCTCGCCGAGTTCATGTTCGGCAGCGAGGACGCGCTCATCAAGATCGACATGAGCGAGTTCATGGAGCGCCACAACGTGAGCCGGCTCGTCGGCGCACCCCCCGGCTACGTCGGCTTCGACGAGGGTGGCCAGCTGACCGAGGCGGTCCGCCGCAAGAGCTACGCGGTCGTCCTCCTCGACGAGGTCGAGAAGGCCCACCCCGAGGTCTTCAACATCCTGCTCCAGATCCTCGAGGACGGGCACCTGTCGGACGCCAAGGGCCGCCGGGTCGACTTCCGGAACTGCATCATCATCATGACCTCGAACCTCGGGGCCAAGCAGCTCCAGACGAACGCGACGCTTGGCTTCCGGGCGATGGGCGACACCGACGCGGCCCGGGCCGAGACCTCCTACGAGATCATGAAGGAGAAGGTCGCGGCCGAGCTGAAGAACAACTTCCGGCCGGAGTTCCTCAACCGGATCGACGCGACCGTCGTCTTCCGCTCGCTGACGGTCGAGGAGATCGCCCAGATCGTCGACCTGATGCTCGCCCGCGTTCGCGACCAGCTCCGGGCCCAGCAGATGAGCCTCGACGTGACCGAGGCTGCCAAGCAGCACATCATCAAGCTCGGCTACGACGTCGCCTACGGCGCGCGGCCGCTCCGCCGGGTGATCCAGAACATGATCGAGGACGTCCTCGCCGAGCACCTCCTGCTCGGCAAGTACGAGCCGGGCACGACGATCGTCGTCGACAAGGACCCCGAGGCCGGCCTCGACATCCACGCCGCCGAGGCGCTGACGCCCGTCGAAGCCGGCTGATCGCACGCGCCCGCCGGGGAGGCCACCCGATGACGCGCCCCGCGGCCCGCGTCCACAGTCGATACGTCTGCCAGTCCTGCGCCGAATCCTTCCTTCGCTGGGAGGGCCAGTGCCGCGCGTGCGGCGCATGGAACAGCCTCGTCGAGACCGTCGTCCGCGAGCCCCGACCGGCCGCCCGGGCGGCCTCGGTCGGCGGGGCCGGCCGAGCCGAGCCGGCTGCCCTCGGGGCGATCGTCGAGCCGGACGTCCCCCGCCAGCCGGTCGGCATCGCCGAGCTCGACCGCGTCCTCGGCGGCGGCGTGGTCCGCGGCTCGGTCGTCCTCGTCGGCGGCGAGCCCGGTATCGGCAAGTCGACGCTCCTGCTCCAGGTGGCGGCGGGGATCGGCCGCGAGGCGGCCGTCGGCAATTTCTCCGGAGGGACGGTCCTTTACGCGACCGGCGAGGAATCGGCCGCACAGGTCCGCCTCCGGGCCGCCCGCCTCGGACTGCTCGACGGCTCGGCGGCCGAGCGCATCCGGGTGGTCGCCGAGGCCGAGATCGGCCGGGTCGCAGAGATCGCCCGGGGCGAGCGGCCGGACCTCGTGATCGTCGACTCGATCCAGACCGCGACGGTCGCCGAGCTCGACGGACCGGCCGGCAGCGTCGGCCAGGTCCGTGAGTCGGCCCTTCGACTGATGGAGCTGGCGAAGGGCGAAGGGGTCGCGGTCATTCTCGTGGGCCACGTGACCAAGGACGGGACGCTCGCCGGCCCGAAGACGCTCGAGCACCTCGTCGATGCCGTCCTCAGCCTCGAGGGCGAGCGCTTTGCCGCACTGCGCCTCGTCCGGGCCGCCAAGAACCGCTTCGGGTCGACCGAGGAGGTCGGCGTCTTCGAGATGGGCGAGCAGGGCCTGCGCGAAGTCGCGGATCCCGGGCGGGCATTCCTCGCCGATCACGACGTGCCGGCGCCCGGGAGCGTCGTGGCCCCGACCCTCGAGGGCAGCCGGCCGCTCCTCGTGGAGGTCCAGGCGCTCGTTGCTCCGGGCCCGCTCGGCTCGCCGCGGCGGACGGCCAGCGGCGTGGACGCGAATCGCGTCGCGCTGCTCATCGCGGTCCTCGGCCGGCGGGCGGGCGTCGCCCTTGCTTCCCACGACGTCTACGTCAACCTCGCCGGCGGCCTGTCGGTCGGCGAGCCCGGCCTCGACCTGCCGATCGCGATCGCCCTCGCCTCGTCGCTCCGCGACCGGCCGCTGGTCGAGCGGACCGTGGCCATCGGTGAGGTGGGACTCCTCGGCGAGTTGCGGGCGGTCGCCGGCCTGGAGCGCCGGCTGCGCGAGGCCGCCCGGCTCGGCTACCGCCGGGCGATCGTTCCCCGCGGCTCCGGCGCCGGCGCGCCGGCGCCGGCGGTGGACGGCGTCGACGTCGTCGCCGTCGGGACGCTCCGGGAGGCGATCGACGCAGCGCTCGAGGCGTCCGCCGGCCGCGTGGCGAGCGGTTCGGCGCGATGCTAGGCTGACCTCCGCGCCGCGACGGGCGTCGGGTCCGACGGACCGCACGACGACCCCAGACACACCGAGGACGCCGTGATCCGCAACATCCGCCTGCTCGGCATCGCGCTCGGGGGCCTGGTCGGGATCGCGCTGGCGCGACCCGCCGGGCTTCTCGTCGACGCGCCGGGCGGCGGGTACGACGTCACGCCGGCCGGCGGCATCTGGCTGATCGCCTGGGTCGCCGCCTGGCTCGTCGTCGGGTTCGCCATCCTGCCGTACCTCACCGTCGTCCCGGCCGCCTGGCTCTTCAAGGCCGTCCAGGACCTCTCGACCGCCGAGTTCGTGACCGCCGTCGTCGGGTTGCTCATCGGCCTGTTGATGGGCCTGCTTCTCGGGCTGCCGCTTTCCCAGTTCGAGGGCCCGCTCGGGACCTGGCTACCGCTCGGCGTCTCGCTGTTCCTGGGCCTCGGAATGGTCGGGCTGACGGTCGCCAAACGCGACGACCTGCTGCTCGCCGCGGAGGCGATCGGCCTCGTCCGCCGGCCGACATCGCGAGAGGCAGCTCCGGCTGCCGGTGATCCCCACATCGTCGTCGACACGAGCGCGATCATCGACGGCCGCATCGCCGAGATCGTCGAATCGGGCTTCATCTACGGCACCCTCGTCGTGCCGAAGTTCGTGCTCGAGGAGCTCCAGCACATTGCCGACAGCTCGGACGCGCTCCGCCGGAACCGCGGCCGGCGCGGCCTCGAGATCCTGGCCCGGATGCAGAAGGAGTCGCTGACGCCGGTCGAGATCGTCGACGAGGACGTCCCGGACGCCACCGAGGTCGACGCAAAACTCGTGGCCCTCGCCCGGAAGCGGAGCAAGGCAATTCTGACGAACGACTTCAACCTGAATCGCGTCGCCGAGCTGCAGGGCATCAGGGTCCTCAACATCAACTCGCTGGCGAACGCGGTGAAGCCCGCCGTGCTGCCCGGCGAGGAGCTCCGGGTCCGGGTCATCCAGGAGGGCAAGGAGGCCGGCCAGGGCGTCGGTTTCCTGGACGATGGGACGATGATCGTCGTTGAGGGCGGCGTCCGCTACATCGACAAGGACCTCGACGTGGCCGTCACGCGGGTCCTCCAGACGGTCGCCGGGAGAATGATCTTCGCCCAGCCTCGCCTTGACTGACGCCACTCGGGAGGGCCGCCCGGTTCGCGCCGATGCGATCGTCGTGGCGGCCGGCTCGTCGGTCCGGATGGGCCGCACGGACAAGATGTTCGCCTCGATCGGCGGCCGGCCGATGCTCGCCTGGACGGTCGCGGCGTTCGGGCAGCTGCCGGTGATCGACCGCCTCGTGGTCGTCACCGCCGCGGAGCGGGTCGAGGAGCTGCGGGCCGCCCCCTGGCTCCCCGAGCGAGCGATCGTCGTCGCCGGCGGGGAGCGGCGGCAGGAGTCGGTGGCGGCCGGCGTCGCCGCGCTCGCGGAGCGGGGAGCCGGCGACGACCGGGTCGCGCTCGTCCACGACGGCGCGCGGCCGGCCGTTCGACCCGATCTCGTCCAGCGGGTCATCGAGGCGGCGGACGAACACGGGGCGGCGATCCCCGTCCTGCCCGTCGTCGAGACGCTCAAGCGCGTCGACGGCGACCTCGTCGTCGCGACGGTCGATCGGGACGGCCTCGGTGCCGCCCAGACCCCGCAGGGCCTGCGGCTCGGGATCCTCCGGGCCGCCTATGCGCGATTCCCTCCGGACGGCCCGGAGACGTTCACGGACGAGGCCGCCCTGCTCGAGGCGTGTACGATTCCCGTTCATGTGGTTTCCGGACAGGCGGACAATCTCAAGGTGACCCTGCCCGCCGATCTCGCTCGCGCCGCGGCGATCCTGGCCGGCGACCGGCCGCGCGTCGGGTTCGGCGAGGATTCGCACCCGTTCGGACCCGGCGAGCCGCTGGTACTGGGCGGCATCGACTTCGCCGGCGCGCCGCGGCTGGCCGGCCACTCCGACGGTGACGTCGTCATGCATGCGGTCGCCGACGCGCTGCTCGGGGCCGCAGGCCTGGGCGACCTGGGCCGGCTGTTCCCGGCCGACGCCCGGACCCCGCGCGGGATCGCGAGCGCCGAGCTCCTCGGCGAGGTCGTTGCCCGGGTGCGAGACGCGGGCCTGCGGCCGGCCCACGTCGACGTCACGATCGTCGCGGCCCGGCCCCGCCTCGCCGATCGGCTCGACGCGATCCGAAGCCGCGTCGCGGAGGTCCTCGCGATCGACGCGGACCAGGTCAACGTCAAGGCTTCGTCCGGCAACCTCGCCGGCGCCGAGGGCGCCGGGCGCGCGATCTCGGCGCGGGCCGTCGCGACCCTCGAGCAGCAGCGGTGATCCGCCTCCAGGACACCCTCACCGGCGAGACGCGGCCGCTCGAGCCTCTCGAGCCCGGCCACGTCCGGATGTACAGCTGTGGCCCGACGGTCTACGGCCCGGTCCACATCGGCAACTTCCGGAGCTTCCTGTTCGCCGATCTGCTCGTCCGCTACCTCCGCTATCGGGGTCTGCGCGTCACCTGGGTCGTCAACATCACCGACATCGACGACAAGATCATCCGCGGGGCGGCGGCCGCCGGCGTCCCGATCGGCGAACTTGCCGATCGCTGGCTCGACCGGTTCCTCGTCGACGCCCGTGCGCTGCGAATGACGACCCCGGACGTCCTGCCGCGAGCGACCGAGCACATCGAGGACATGACCGCCCTGATCGCCACGCTCCTGGAGAAGGGCCACGCCTACCGGACCGAGGATGGGTCGATCTTCTTCCGAATCGCTTCGTGGCCCCGATACGGCCGTCTGGCCAGGCTCGACCCCGAGCAGCTGCGGGTCGGTGAACGGGTCGAGACCGACGAGTACGGCAAGGACGACGTCCGCGACTTCGCGCTCTGGAAGGGCCCGAAGGAGGCCGAGCCCAGGTGGGATACGCCGATCGGCTCGGGCCGGCCGGGCTGGCACATCGAGTGCTCGGCGATGTCGATGCGCCACCTCGGTCCGTCGTTCGACATCCACACGGGCGGCGTGGACCTCATCTTTCCGCACCACGAGGATGAGATCGCGCAGAGCGAGGCGGCGACCGGCCTGCCGTTCGTCCGGACCTGGCTCCACTGCGCGCATCTCCAGATGAGCGGCTCGAAGATGGCCAAGTCGACGGGCAACATCGCCCGGGTCGGCGAGGTGCTCGCAACCGGGGTGGATCCCCGCGCCCTCCGGTACGCACTCATCGCCGTCCACTACCGGGCGAGCCTGAACTACACGCCCGAGTCACTGGCCGCGGCAGCTGCCGCGGTCGACCGGCTGGACGCGCTGCTCGCGGCGCTCGCCGCGTACCGCGAGGACGGGCCCGACGACGCCGGTCTGCCGCGCGTGCTCGACGGGGCCCGGGCCGCGTTCGAAGCGGCCCTCGACGACGACCTGAACGTGTCGGCCGCGCTGGCGTCCGTCTTTGACCTCGTGCGAGAGCTGAATCGGCGGATCGACGGCCGGACGCTCTCGACAGACGACGCGGAACGGGCGATCGAGTGGCTGCGCCGGACCGACGCCGTCCTCGGCGTCCTGCCCGACCCCGACGAAGGGCTGCCCGAGGAGATCCGCCGGCTGCTCGACGAACGGGCGGCCGCGCGTGCCGCCCGCGACTGGAGCGCCTCGGACCGCCTCCGCGACGAGCTCGCGGCACGGGGGATCGCCGTCGAGGACACCCGCGACGGCCAGCGCTGGCGTCGACTGATCGAGGCCGGCCGTGGCTGACGCCGAGAGCGGCGAGGAGTCGGGTCGGCCGAAGAAGCCGCGCGACCGGCTGCCGAAGAAGGCCGCGCCGGAGGGCCCGACCGGGCGTCGGCGGCGGGGAGACGAACGGACCGAACCGGAGCGCCGGCCCGCTCCCAAACGCGCGCATCGAACCTCCGAACCGGCCGATGCAGGCAACGATGCGGGTCCCGCTCGTCCCGACCGGCCGGGGCCCGGCACGTCCCGCCCCGGGTTCGGGTTGCGTTCGGACGAGGCGGTCGGGCCTTCGGGCCGAGCCAGGCCCGACCATGGGGCGCCGGGAAGCGATCGACACGCGGACGGGGGCGGCGGCCGACCGCCGTGGCAGCGCGGATCCGCCCCGCGGCCAGGTGGTGCGCCGCGTGGCGGGCCCGACCGCGGCCGGCGACAGGCCCACGGCGGCCCCGGCGACCGCCGCGGCCGACCGTTCGAGCGGCAGAGCCGACCCTACGACCGCGACCGGGCCGCACCGGATCAGGGTTCCTCGAGCCGATCTCCGGACCGCGGACGCGGCTCCGGGCCGCCTGATCCGCGGGACCGTCGGCCGCCCGGCGCCGGTGACCCGACACGCTCGTACGGGCCCGACCGGCCGACGCGACGCCCGTGGGACGCGCCGCCGGCCTATCGGCGCCCCGGTCCCCGCCCGACCGGACTCCGACCGCCGATGCCGCGCCCGGGCCCCGACCGCCCACCGTGGCAGCGCCCGACCGGCTCGCGACCGCCGACCGATCGGACCGGGTTCGATCGGCCGAGACCAGCCCCGCCGTGGGCTGCCCGGGCACCGGGGGGGTCGCGCGAGGGCCCGCACTACCGCCGGCGCGAGCCGGCGCCCCTGCCGGCCGGGCTCGTCGGCGAGGGCGAGCAGCTCGTCGCGGGGCGGCGCCCGGTCGAGGAGGCGTTCGTCGCGCGTCGTCCGGCGATCCGGCTGCTCGTCGTCCCCCAGCGCCGTCAGGCCCTCGAGCGGATCGTCCTCCATGCCACGAGCCTGCGGATCCCGATCGTTGAGGTCGAGGGCGGAACCCTGACCTCGCTCGCCGGCTTCGACGGACACCAGGGGATCGCGCTCGTCGTCGGGCCCCGCCAGTTCGCCTCGCTCGACGAGGTCCTGGCCCGCGGCATCGAGCGTCGTGAGGCGGCGTTCGTGCTCGCTATGGACTCGCTCGAGGATCCCCAGAACGTGGGCACGCTCCTGCGCAGCGCCGAGGCGGCCGGCGTCCACGGCGTCCTCTATCCGACTCACCGCCAGGCCCCGCTGAGCCCGGCCGCGATCAAGGCATCGGCGGGTGCGGTCGAGCACCTGCGCCTGTGCCCGGTCGACGACCTGCCTGCGGCGCTCTCGGATCTGCGGGCCCGCGGCCTGCGGGTCGTCGGCGCGGAGGCCGGCGCCGCGATGACCGTCCGACAGGCCGACCTGCGGGGACCGATCGCGATCGTCGTCGGCAGCGAGGGCCAGGGCCTGTCGCCGGCCGTTCGCCGCCGCTGCGACTTCGTCGTCCGGATCCCGATGCGGGGCGCGATCGACTCCCTCAACGCCGCGGTCGCGGGGTCGATCCTGGTGTTCGAGGTGGCGGCCCAGCGCGATCCTGAAGGGCGGGGTGCCGCCCCGCCGGCCGAGTCGCCCTCGCCGGCCGCAGCCGGAGAGGGGGCCGCGGGGCAACTCGGGGACGACGCCTCGGATCGCGACGGCGAGCCGGGCGACGTGGCGGTCGAGCCGGCGCCGGTCGCGACGGCCGAGGCGACGGCAACACCATCGGTCGAGGCCCCCGCCGAGGGCGGCGCCGAACCCACGGACGTGCCGCCGCCGGACGAGCTCCTGCCGGGCGGCCCCGAGGTCGGTCGCGCTTGACCCGTTCTCTCGTTTCCCCCTATCATCCTCGGGCGCCGAGGGGTCTCCTGCGGATATGGCCCTGCGCCGCGCCGACGTAGCTCAATTGGTAGAGCAGCGGTTTTGTAAACCGCCGGTTCCGGGTTCGAGTCCCGTCGTCGGCTCCAAGTGCAGATCACGGTGTCGGGTCCACCACGAGGCCGCAGCTTCGCCCGGCGCCTTCCCAGTGGGTAGGTTGAGCAGGTGGTGAGCTCCGCTGACTGTAGATCAGCCGTCTTCGACTGTGGGGGTTCGATTCCCTCCCTGCCCACCACGAACCCGCGATAGGACTCGGGCCCACATAGCTCAGTCGGCAGAGCACTTCCTTGGTAAGGAAGAGGTCATCGGTTCAAGTCCGATTGTGGGCTCCATTCCCACCCTCGGTATCGTCGTCCAGCGGCGTAGCCGCGCCTGAAATGATGGAGTGAGAACGGTCACGTGGCCAAGAAGAAGTTCGAGCGAACCAAGCCGCACGTGAACATCGGCACGATCGGCCACATCGACCACGGCAAGACGAGCCTGACCGCGGCGATCACCAAGTACCTCGCCCTCAAGGGCGAGGCCGAGTACCGCGCCTTCGACACGATCGACAACGCGCCCGAGGAGCGCGAGCGGGGGATCACGATCGCGATCGCCCACGTCGAGTACGAGACCGACGCCCGCCACTACGCCCACGTCGACTGCCCGGGCCACGCCGACTACATCAAGAAC
>DASTVH010000194.1:0-14789 GCA_035759195.1 Candidatus Limnocylindrales bacterium | reverse complement strand
GCCGAAGAACTCGATCCGGACGACGTGCTCCTCTGACGCCGGCTGGTACTCGAGCGTGTCGCCGCGGACCCGGAAGCGGGCACGGCTGAGGGCCTGATCGTTGCGCTGGTACTGCAGGTCGACGAGGTGGCGCAGGACCGCGTCCCGACGGTACTGGCCGCCCTTGCGGAGGCGGAGGACCGTGGCCCCGTAGTCGACCGGCGCCCCGAGGCCGTAGATGCACGACACCGACGCGACGATGATCACGTCCCGCCGCTCGAACAGGGCGTGGGTCGCGGCGTGGCGGAGCCGGTCGATCTCGTCGTTCCGCGAGCTGTCCTTCTCGATGTACGTGTCGCTCCGGGGCAGGTAGGCCTCGGGCTGGTAGTAGTCGAAGTAGCTGACGAAGTATTCGACCGCGTTGTCGGGGAAGAACTCGCGGAACTCCGCGTAGAGCTGGGCGGCGAGCGTCTTGTTGTGGGCCAGGACCAGCGTCGGCTTCTGGTGGCGCTCGATCGTCCAGGCCAGCGTCGCGGTCTTGCCGGTGCCCGTCGCGCCGAGGAGGGTCTGGTGGCGGAGGCCCCGCTGGAGCCCGTCGACGAGCCTGTCGATCGCCTGCGGCTGGTCGCCCGTCGGCTGGAACGGGGCGACGAATCGGAAGTCCGGCATGGCGCAAGAGCATACCATGGCGAGCCTCCGGATCGAACAGGCGTTCGACGCTGAAACCCGCCTTCGCCGGCACCCCACGCCGGCCGTCCCCTGTCCCACCTGCGTACGGCAGGGGTACGAGAGGGGGGACGAACGAGTCATACCGGACCTCCCCCGGCCCGCCGAGACTGGACCTCGTCCACGGGTTCCGGATTCGGAGGTCGCACGGTTCGTGCGCGTCGAAATCAAGGTCAGGGGTCGCCGGGTCGCCGGCGCAGATCGGGCGGAGAAGGGTCAGAGCCTCGTCGAGTTCTCCCTGATCCTCATGCCGCTGTTCTTCATCCTGCTCGGCATCATCCAGTTCGGCTTCATCTTCAACACGTACGTCACGATCACGAACGCCAGCCGCGACGCGGCCCGCCTCGGCACGATCTACGTCTACGACCGGACGAGCACGAAGGCGGTGAACGACCTCGCCCGCAACGAGTCGATCAAGGCGACGATCCTCGGCTCGATGAACATGCTCGGGACGAGCGCGCCGTGGTTCACGACCGGCTCGACCTGGTCCCAGAGCGGGACGACGTTCACGAACGGCGACCTCGTCATCAGCTACGCGCTGCCGGGCGGCGTGACCGAATCAGACCCGCGAACGGGCCAGGAGCTCACGGTCCGGGTCGTCTACCACCAGGACCTGATCATCCCCCTGATCTCGACGTTCCTGCCCAAGGACGGCGGCGGCCGGATGGTGCTGACCGGCGAAGTCACGATGGTCATCAACTGATGGCCCGCGCCGCCGGGACCGGCCGGCGCAACCACGGCCAGGTCCTCGTCATCTTCGCCCTCTCGATCACCGTGCTGTTCGCCGCGGCCGGGCTGGCCTTCGACGTCGGGCGCTTCTACAGCGAGCGGCGATTCCTCCAGAACGCCGCCGACGCGGCCGCGCTTGCCGCGGCCAGCGCCCTCATCCGGGGCGAGACGACGACCCAGGCGGACGCCCGCGCCCGCGAGGTCCTGACCGCCAACTTCGGCCGCTCGCCGTCGGGCGTCGCGCCGGCCCAGCCGCCGGTGACGCCGGTCTACGCGACCGGCCACGCGGGCGACCCGGAGCACCTCGTCAACGGGATCCTGATCACCAACAGCGAGATCCGGGTCGCCGTCCAGAACAACGTCGGATACACGTTCGGCCGGATCGTCGGGCTGAACGAGAGCACGATCGGCGGCCAGGCACGGGTCATGACGAACGGCAACATGCTGCCGGTCGCGGTTCGCCGCTTCGTGAACCCGCCGGGTCCGACGTCCGGCGCGGTCACGCCCTGCCCGGGCAACCAGACCGAGTTCATGGACTTCTTCGCGACCGCCGACACGGCCTGCCTGGGCACCGAGACCGACGCCGCCCTGCGGGCGGAGCCGAACGCCGGCGCCGCCTTCGACAGCGCCAACCCGGGCAGCGATGCGACGAACCACGGTCCTGTCGTCGCGATCCTCGGCCAGGGCGCCCAGCCCAACAACGGAGCCGACTTCCGCGGCTTCATCGCCCTCGACATCCGCAACTTCCAGGCCGCCGGCACGCAGCTCTACTACAACGGGGTGACCGCCTCGACGAGCTCGACCACGCTCAAGGCGATGGAGGCGAACTGGGTCGCGACGGGCGGCTACCCCGGGCCGCAGTTCCCGCCCGCGACGACGCCGCCCGACCCGAACGACCAGGTCGCGACGATGAGCGGCAACTCGACCGGCATCGTCATCGACGAGGTCATGAAGCGGTTCGTCCCGGGCGACGAGGTGCTCATCGCGGTCTACCCGGGCAACGTCATGGCGATCCCCGACTTCACGATGACGCAGCCATCGGCGATCGCCCTGCCCACGACCGGAACCGTCGCCGCGGCCGGCTCGATCAAGGTGTCGCGCAACCAGGCGTTCAGCGGCGTCGTGACACTCTCGACGTTGCCCGACGCCTTCGATCCGAACAACCCCATGGTCCTGGGCACGCTCGCCGGCGGCGCGACGCCGGTGACGTACAGCCCGAACCCGGTCACGCCATCGCTCGGGTCCGGCACGACCGTCAACCTCCAGAACATGACGACGGTGGCGGCCGCGGAGGGCGTCTACACGCTCTGGATCCAGGGCCAGGCCGGCAGCCCCTACCTCACGACGAAGTGGGAGCCGATGGCCATCCGGGTCGGCACGGTGAACCGCGACTTCTCGATCACCGCCGACGCGACGATCCAGCCGGCGGCCAACGTCGGCGACAGCGTCGCGTTCGAGATCGAGCTCAAGCGGATCGGGGCGACGTACGGGGCCGGAGTGAACCTCTCACTGGACGGGCCGCTGCCGGCCGGCATCGGTGCGACGTCGTTCAGCCCGAGCAACGTCACGCCGACGGCAAGCGGCGCCGTGTCGACCCTCACGATCAACACCGGGACGATGGCTCCCGGCCGGTACCGCTTCGTCGTCCGCGCGACCGGCCTGAACGGCGACAGCACGCCGCGGCCGGTCACCCATCTCCTCCAGCTCTGGGTGGACGTCGCGACCGGCGACAGCAGCGCCCAGGAATACGTCGACATCGTCGGCTTCGCGGTCATGCGGGTCGCCTCGATCGACGTCAACACGGTGAGCGCCTACGCGATCACCCCCGTCATCCCCGATCCAAACGACTGGCGACTGCGCCGCGGTCAGGTGGCGCGGTTGGTGCCCTGGAACTAGCCGCGCGGGCACGGCACACCGCAATCCGCGACCGGGCGGCGAACCCGCGCCGGTCGACGAGGGAGGCAGAACCCAATGGAGATGGAATACCGGGACCCGTCGAAGCGCGGCCGCTGGATCGTCGTGATCGGCATCGTCCTCGCGATCGTGGCCGGCGGCGCCGCGTTCTACGTCATCAACCAGGCCCAGCAACAGGCCGGCCAGGGAGCGCTCGCGAAGGTCGCGGTCGTCGTCGCGACGCGCCCGATCCCGGCCCGCAAGCCGGTCGAGCCGGCCGACGTCGAGGTTCGCGAGATCCCGCTCGACGCGACGAACTCCGACGCGATCGTCATCAAGCAGCCCGACCAGGTGATCGGCCGGGTGCTGGCGGTCTCGGCCTTCCAGGGCCAGATGCTGACCCAGAACATGCTCGCCTCGGCGGTGACCGGGGGCCAGTTCTCGATCCTCGACCCGGGCGAGACGATCACCGAGGCGTCCGAGAACTGGCGGGCGGTGTCGCTCACCGTGCCCGACGATCGGGCCGTCGGCGGCCTCCTCCAGCCCGGCATGACCGTCGACATCATCACGAGCGCGACCGTCAACGTGCCCCAGGACCTCCTGACCGAGGGCACGTACTACACCGACCGATCCTCGAAGATCACGTATCAGAACATGGTGATCCTGGCCCGGACGAGCACGTACTACGTGATCAAGGCGACGCTCGCGGTGGCCGAGGAGATCTCCCACCTCCAGGCCTCCGGCACCGCGACGTTCAGTCTCGTCATGCGACCCGAAAGCGACGTCCGACTCGTCGACGCATCGGCGTTCGGGGCCACGACGAACATGCTGATCGGCAAGTACGGGTTGCCCGTGCCGGAGGTCTTCCCGCCCGGCAACGGCCCCATCCCCACGCCGCTCCCGACACCGACCCCGGCCCCGTCGGCGTCGCCGGACGCGGCCCCCACCGCTTCGCCCGGTTCGAACGCGTCGCCGGCCCCGTAGTCAGGGACCGCCTCTCCTCGGGACGCTCCGACGCCGGGGCGGTCCGCACCATCGGCGCCTCTCCCCCGCGCCGCTGACCCGGCGCGCCTCCCTGCCGCCCGGCCCGCCTCGGCGGGCCGGGCGGCCCACGCGTCAGCGAGGGCGCCGCCCCCTGCCTGTGCGGTGGGCCGCCATCGCAGCCTCGAGCATCACCAGGACCCGGGCACGCGAGTCTTCCTTGGGGCCGCTCGTGTCGATCTCCCGCGTCGCGGACGGGCGGAGGCGCGCCGCGAGGTCGTCCTGCGCCGCGATCCGCGCCTCGGCATCCTCGGCCGAGAGGCCTCGCCGGAGCAGCCGCTCGCGCTGCGCGACCGGGTCGCACGTCACGAGCCAGACCTCGTCGCACTGCGCCGCATAGCCCGCCTCGACGAGCTTGATCGCCTCGACCGCCACGATCTCGGCTCCCGCCGCCTCGGCCGCCGCGACCGCCGCCTCGATCCGGGGCCGGACGGCCGGGTGGACGATCGCCTCGAGGTCACGCAGGGCGAGCGGATCCCGGAAGACGAGGCGGCCGAGGGCCGCCCGGTCGAGCGTCCCGTCCGCCAGCCGGAACTGCTCCCCGAATCGGTCGATCACGGCCGCCAGGGCCGGTTCGCCCGGCGCCGTGACCTCGCGGGCCATGCGATCGGCGTCGACGACGGCCGCGCCGGCTTCCGCCAGCCAGCGGGCCACGGTCGACTTTCCGCAGCCGATCGGCCCCGTGATCCCGATGCGGAGCGGCCGCCGCCCGCTCGCACCGTGCGCCTCCTGGGGCGTCATCGACGCCCGCCCGAGGGAGCCCGATCCTCGAGCTCGAGCCAGGCGTCCTCCGCGGCCGCGAGCGCCCGTTCCACGTCGGCCAGCTCGCTCGTGATCCGGCGCATCTCGACGAAGTTGGCCGCGACGGACGGGTCGCCCATCGCCAGCTCGAGGTGGCTCTTGCGCAGCCCGAGCCGGCTCAGGTCGGCATCGACGACCGCCTTCTGGCGACGGTAGGCGTCCTTCGAGAGCCGCTCCCGCGATGTGGGGCGAGGAGCGGGGCGAGCGCCAGGCCGGGCGTCGCCCGCCCGGCGCGGCTGTGCTGCCGGCCGGGCGTCGCCCACCCGGCCGGCCGTTGCAGCGGGCGGGGCTTCGGCCCGTCGGCCACCCGACGCGGTTCGCGACGCGGGCGCGAGCCGCAGGGCGGCCGCCTGCCGCGCGGCCTCGGCGACGGTCCAGCCTCCCGCGACGGCCGCCCGCCACTCCCGGTAGCCGCCGTCGAACGCCGCCGCCGTCCCGCCGTCGACGACCCACAGCTTCGTGCAGACGGTCTGGAGCAGCCGCCGATCGTGGCTGACGACGAGCAGCGTCGCGGGCGATTCGGCCATGAACGACTCGATCGCCTCGCGGGCCGGGATGTCGAGGTGGTTCGTCGGCTCGTCGAGCAGGAGCAGGTTCGACGGCATGATCCCGAGCAGGGCCAGCTCGAGGCGCGAGCGCTCGCCGCCCGACAGCGAGCGGACCTCCTTGAGCACGTCGTCACCTCGGAACAGGAACCGAGCCAGGTAGCCGCGAGCGTCGCCCGGCGTCAGCGGGATCGCCGCCTGCAGGGCGTCGAGGACCGTCGCGCCGGGGATCGCCGCTCCGCGGAGCTGCGCGAGATAGCCGATCTGGACGGCGTTGCCGAACGTCAGGCGACCGTCGAGCGGCGGCAGCTCCCCGGCCACCGTCCGGAGGAGCGTCGTCTTGCCGGCTCCGTTCGGCCCGACGATGCCGATCCGCTCGCCCCGCTGGGCGGCGAGGAACGGGATCGCGGCGACCCGCCGAGCCTCGCTCGCCGGCGAGCCGTCGGCCTCGAGCGCGCCCCGGCCCGGCAGGTAACCCACGACGAGCTCCTCGATGCGGACGACGATCTCGCCCGAGCGAGCCGGTCCGCCGCCGGCGAGCGCCGCGCCCGGCAGGCGCAGCCTGCGGCCCGCCTTCGGCGCCTCGACGACGTCCGCCTGGAGCTTCTCGAGGCGGGCCTCGTGCTCGTGCATCTTCGAGAACTTGCGCTGCGATCGGTAGCGCTGGATCAGCTCGCGCTCGCGGGCGACCTGCTCGGCGTGGGTGCCGGCCTCCTTGAGGGCCCGGGCGTCGCGCTCCGCGCGCTGGCGGTGATACGCGGTGTAATCGCCCCGGAAGGCGGTGAGGCTCCGGTCGCGCAGCTCCCAGACGCGGGTCACGGTCGCGTCGAGGAAGGCCCGGTCGTGGGACGCGACGAGCAGCGAGCCGCGGCGCCGCCGGAGGTGCTCCTCGGTCCACTCGAGCGCCGCGATGTCGAGGTGGTTCGTCGGCTCGTCGAGGAGCAGGAGATCCGGGTCCATGATCACGAGCCGTGCGAGCGCCGCGCGGGTCTGCTCGCCGCCGGACAGGGCGCTCGGCGGCTTGGCCCACTCGTCGCGGGCGAAGCCGAGCCCGGACAGCGCCGCCTCGACCCGCTGATCGAGGGTGTACCCGCCGAGGACCTCGAACTCGTGCTGCAGCTCGGCGTATGCCCGCTCCGTCACGCGGTGGTCCCGCTCGAACGCGGCAAGGGCATCGGCCATTCGCTCGAGATGGGCCGCGCCGCCGCGGACCGCGGTGCGCAAGTCGCGGGCGGCCATGAACGCCTCGTCGAAATGCGACTCCTGGGCCAGCAGGCCGATCGTCAGGCCGCGCTTGCGGTGGACCGCGCCGCCGTCGGGCTCGTCGCGGCCGGCGGCGATCCGAAGGAGCGTCGTCTTTCCGGCACCGTTCGGCCCGACGAGCCCGATCCTGTCGCCGAGTGCGACCGTCGCGCCGATCCGGTCGAGGATGACGAACGTCCCGACCTCGCGGTGGACGTCGGTGAGACGAAGGATCGACACGGCTCAGCCCCCGACCGAGGCGCGCGCCGCCGCCCGCCGCGTTGCGGCCGCCGCCCGCGTCCGTTCGGCCCGGCTGAGGCCGACGCCCCCCTCACCGGCCGCCAGCTCGGTCCAGCGGCCGCCGCGGCTCCCGCCGCGGCGTCGCCCGGACGCCAACGCCGCGAGGACGGCCCTCGCCCCCGCCCGGTCGGCCGCCGGCAGACGCTGGCACCACGAGCAGAAGTGGGTCGCCCGGCCGCCGAGGACGACGCGCCGGATCGGTCGGCCGCAGCGTCGGCAGGGCTCGTCGGTCCGCTGGTAGACCTCGAGGTGCTCCTGCATCTCGCCGTCGCCCTCGGGCGCCGTGTAGTCGTCGATCGACGAACCGCGGCGGATGACGGCCTCGGCCAGGATGCGCCGGAGATGGAGCCACAACCGGCGCTCGTCGGCGGGCCGCAGGGTCCGAGCCGTCCGGAGGGGATGCAGGCGGGCGGCCCAGAGGGCCTCGTCGGCGTAGATGTTGCCGACGCCGGCAACGAACGTCTGGTCGAGGAGGAGCGGCTTGAGGCGGCCCTTGCGGCGCCGCAGCCGGCGGCGGAACGCGGCGACCGTGAACGCGTCGGCGAGCGGCTCCGGCCCCGTCCTTTCGAACGGATCCGCGGTGTCGACGCCGTACAGCCCGATCCGGCCGAACTTGCGGATGTCGCGGAAGCGGATCTCCCGCCCGTCGTCGAGCTCGAGGACGAGCCGGACGTACGGATCGTCCGGGCCGCCCCGGGGCACGACGAAGAGCTGACCGGTCATCTTGAGGTGGATCGTGAGAAATGCCCCGCCCGAGAGCTCGATGACGACCTGTTTCCCCCGGCGGCCGACGGCCTCGATCCGGCGGCCGGCGACGCCCTCGGCGAACCCCACCGGGTCGACGTCCCGCAGCGTCCGCTCCCAGCGCGTTTCCGCGTCCACGATCGTGGCGCCGACGATCAGGCCGCGCAGGTCGCGGGCGACGGTCTCGACCTCGGGCAGCTCAGGCATCGTCCAGGGCGCTGTCGCGGGTCGGGCTCGGTGCTGTTCGGGGCCGCCTGACCGTCGCGGGCTCGCCCGCCCGTTCCGCCATCGAGACCGTCAGCCGGCGAGCGGCGCGATCGGCGCCTCGAGCGGCAGTTCGTCGGCCTCGGCGGCGATCTCGTCGGCCCGGGTGAGCGGGGTCATCGACTCCCAGTCGTCGCCGACCTTGACGTCGACGACGAGCGGGACCGACAGCGCCAGCGCACCCTCCATCGTCTCGCGGACGACGGCCGCCAGGCGCTCGACCTCGTCCCGGGGCACCTCGAACAGGAGCTCGTCGTGGACGGTCAGCAGGAGCCGGGCACGGAGCGCGTCGGCGGCGAGCCGCTCGGCGACGCGGATCATCGCGATCTTCTGGATGTCCGCCGCGGTGCCCTGGATCGGCATGTTGATCGCCATGCGCTCGCCCGCACCGCGGAGGGCCGGATTCGCCGCCCGCAGCTCGGGGATCTGGCGCTTCCGGCCGAGGAGCGTCTCGACCCAGCCCTGGTTCTTCGCCTGCTCCTTGATCGCCATCATGTAGTAGCTGATCCCCGAATAGGCCGCGAAATAGCTGTTGATGAACTCCTGGGCCTCCTTGCGCGGGATGTTCGCCCGGGACGCCAGCCCGAAGTCGCTCATCCCGTAGGCCAGGCCGAAATTGACCATCTTGGCCATCGATCGCTCACCGTGGTCGACGTCGGCGGGGTCCTTGTGGAGGACCCGGGCGGCCGTCTCGCGGTGGATGTCGGCCTTGCGGGCGAAGGCGTCCTTGAGGTGCTCGTCGCCCGACACGTGGGCCAGGATCCGCAGCTCGATCTGGGAGTAGTCGGCGGCGAGCAGGACGAGCTCCGGCGAGCCGGCGACGAACGCCCGCCGGATCCGCCGGCCGAGGGCGGTCCGGATCGGGATGTTCTGGAGGTTCGGGTCGCTCGAGGACAGCCGGCCGGTCGAGGCCACGGCCTGGTGGAACGTCGTATGGAGCCGGCCGTCGTCGGCGATGAGGCTCGGCAGCGCCTCGACGTAGGTCGAGCGGAGCTTCGTGTAGACCCGCCACTCGAGCAGCTTGTCGATCATCGGGTGCGCCGGCCGGAGATCCTCGAGGACCGAGGCGTCGGTCGAGTAGCCCGTCTTCGTCCGGCGGCCCTTCGGCAAATTCAGCTCGAAGAAGAGGACCTGCTCGAGCTGCTTGGGGCTGCCGAGGTTGAACTCGTGGCCCACGTCGGCGTAGATCTCCCGCTCGAGCCGCTCGATCTCGGCCCCGAACTCGCGGTCGAGCACCGCGAGCGCCTCGCGGTCGACCGCCACCCCCACGGCCTCCATCCGGGCCAGGACCGGGATCAGCGGCAGCTCGACCTCGCGGAACAGGCGGTCGAGGCGCTCCTCGGCGAGGCGGCGCTCGAGCGGCTCGCGGACGGTCAGCGCGGCGAGCGCCTCGAGACCCGCCCTGGCCGTCGCGGGCAGCTCGGCGGCGGGCGGCAGGATCTGGTCGACCTGCTCGGCGACGACGTCGGCGATCGTCTGGCTGCGAAGCGCGGCGTTCAGGATGTACGCGGCGATCTGGGTGTCGAAGGCGACCGGCAGGGGCTCGGCTGCCTCGTCGTCGACGACGCCTGCCACGAGGACCGGCTTGACCTCGTGGCCGACGAGCGGGATGCGCAGGCGGGCGAGCAGCCGGCGGAGGGCTGTCGCGGCCGCTTCGCCCTCGGCGGCGACGGTCCGCCCGTCGGCGCCGGCGACGGCGAGCGCGAGGGGCGTCCCGCGGCGCGGCCGGGGGTCGTCGGCGAGCAGCGAGACGCCGACCGCGGGCTGGCTCCGCAGCCAGGCCTCGAGTTCCCCAACGCCGGCTTCGTCGCAGACCTCGATCCGGCCCGGGTCGACGATGGCGGCGGCGAGCGCAGAAGGGAGGTCCTCGCTGGCGGCGAGCGTCGGCCGCTGGCCGCGCTCGGCCTGAGCCTCGCGGGCCGCCGCCGCCCCGCCGACCGCGTCGAAGTCGAGGCGGAGCTGGAGCTCGCCGCCGTCCGGTCTGGGCGGCAGCCGGCCTGGGCCCCAGCCGGCCGGCCGCGGCTGCCCGGCGACCCGGGCCGCCGGGACCGTCCCGCCCTCGACGACCGCGCGGAGGCTCTCGGACCGCTCGACGGCCGTTTCGCCGGCCATCGGGGGCAGCCGCTCGATGAGCGTCCGGAACTCGTACTCGCGGAAGAGGCGGACGACGGTGTCGCGGTCGTAATCGCCGAGCCGGGCGGCCTCGAGGTCGATCTCGATCGGCAGGTCCCGGACGATCCGCGACAGCTCGCGTCCCTGGAACACCTGGTCGCGGTGCTCGCGCAGCTTGTCCCGCAGCTTCTCGGGCGTGACCTCGTCGAGACGGGCATAGAGCGAATCGAGGTCGGCGAACTCGCGGATGAGCTTCGCCGCGGTCTTCTCACCGACGCCCGGTACGCCCGGGATGTTGTCGGTCGGGTCGCCCTTCAGGGCCTTGTAGTCGACCATCTGGTCGGGCCGCAGGCCGAACCGCTCGTCGATCTTCGCGACGTCGTACATGACCGTGTTCTCGACGCCGGACCTCGTCGTCATCAGCCGGACCCGCGGCGTGACCAACTGGAGCATGTCGAGATCAACGGTGACGATCGTGGTCTCGAGGTCCTCGCGCGAGTCGAGCTGGCGGGTGATCGTCCCGATGACGTCGTCGGCCTCGTATCCCTGCATCTCGTAGACGGGGATCCTGAGGGCCTTGACGACCTCGCGGACCTTCGGGAACTGGTCCCGCAGGTCGTCCGGCATCTTCGTCCGCGTCGCCTTGTACTCCGCGTACTGCTCGTGGCGGAACGTCGGGCCCGGCAGATCGAAGGAGACCGCGAGATAGTCGGGCTGGAGGTCCTGGAGGCCGCGCAGGACGATGCTGGCGAAGCCGAAGACGCCGTTGACGAGGTCGCCCTTCGACGTCGTCAGGGGCGGGAGCGCGAAGTAGCCGCGGTAAACGAGCCCGTAGCCGTCGAGCAGCATGAGGCGTTCGGTGGGCACGACTCCAGTGTAGCCGGGGCGCGCTTCCGATCGGCGACGTGACGAGGCGCAGGAACCCTGGAACCCGCCGCGAATCGCGTCGGTCAGCGGGCCGTCATGCGTCGCGCGGCGCGACGCGCGAGGAGCAGGGCGACACCGGCGGCCAGCGCGATCGCCGACGCGACGGGCAGGAGCGATCCGACGCCGCCCTGGTCGGTGGCTGGGCCGATGGCGCCGCCGCCCTCGTCGACGCCCGCTGCGTTGTCGCGTTGCGCGCCGCCGCCCCCGCTCGTGTCGTTCTCGGAGGTCACGACGTCCGTCGCGGCCGGTGCGACCGGCTCGGGCAGGAGCACTCCGCCGCTGCCCTGCAGTGTCTGGCCGTCGTCGGGCCCGAAGGCCGGCGCCGCGGACGCTGCCGGCGCGGCCGCGGGGGACGCGAACGGTGCCGCCTCCTGGCTCGCGTCGACCGAGAAATACTCGGGCGCAGGCGAGGCGCCGGCGGCCATCCCGCCCAGTGAGAGCGAGGGGATCGAGCTGATCAGCAGGCCGGCCAGGCCGAGCGTCGTCAGGCCGACGCCGAGCTGGCGTGTCATCGCGAAGCGCGGGGACGCGAAGGCGGCCACGAACCGGCGCCAGCCGCCGGGCCGCAGGCGGGCCGCCTGCTCCGGCGCGATCCGGAAGTCCCGCGGGCGGACGGCGGCCGGGAGCGCCGCCGTCGCCCGGGCGATCGCGATGAGGTCGTCGTGGAGGGACCGGCACGCGCCGCACTCGGCGACGAGTGTTGCGGCCTGTTCCCGCTCGCCGTCGGCGAGGTCGCCGGCCGCGAACGCGGCCACGAGCAGGGCGTCGTGGCGGGCGTGCCGCTCCGAGTCACTGGACATGCCGGTCAGACGAGCCCGCACGTCGTCCGGTTCCCGATCAGCCACGGAAGAGCTCCATCCGGTTCGCGAGGCGGTCGCGGAGGGCGAGTCGGCCGCGATGGATCCGCGACTTCACGGTGCCCAGGGAAACCCCCGTCATCTCGGCGATCTCGGCGTAGTCGTAGCCCTCGACGTCGAAGAGGACGATCGCCGTTCGCTGGTCCTCGGTGATCGAGGCGAGCGCGGCGTTGAGGACCGTCGTCCGCTCGGTCGCCAGGGCGGTGTGGACGGGGTCGGCGTCCTCGGTCGCAGGCGGCTGCCAGCTTTCGTCCTCGAGCTCCGGATACGGCTGCACCGGCCGCCGCTTGCGGGCGCGCTGGGTGTCCATCGCGGCGTTGACCGCGATCCGGTTGAGCCACGACTTCACGCTGCCGCCGCGGAAGCCGCCGAGATTCCGGTACGCCGAGAAGAAGGCCTCCTGGGTCACGTCCGAGGCCTGGTCGCGATCCGGCACCATCCGGACGACGAGCGCGAAGAGCTGGTCCTGGTAGCAGGACACGAGGTCGTTGAAGGCCTCGAGGTCGCCCGATCGGGCTCGCTCGAGCAGGATGAGGTCGCGGCGCTGGACGGGGTCGTCGACGACCGTCGTCGGGCGAAGGTCCTCCACGATCCGGGGGCCCCTCCGAACGGCGATAGCAAGGCGCGGCGAGTCTAGCATCGGGCTGATCGGCCAGACGTTCCGGGTCGGACGACGGTTCCGAGGCCCTCGCTTCGGGCCGGTGTCGACGTCGCGAATGCTCGACGTGATACGTCGCCGCCGGAGTGCCCGCGAGGCAACTGACGCGCCACTCGCCGCGTCCGAGGATCGCACAGGCGCACCTGCCATCATGGAGGCACCCAGATGCGACGCCTCGGTCCTCTCGTCGTCGCCCTCGTCCTCGTCGCCGGCTGCGGCTCGGCCGGGACGCCGTCGGCGTCGGCTCCATCGACCGGCTTCGGCCTCCGGGCATGGGTCAGCCAGGCACTGCCGCCGGTCGATTCGTTCGCGACCGCCGGCCCGTCGCTGGCGATCGTCAATGGACACCTGATCGTGCCCGGACCGGTGCCTGCGATCTATCCCGGCCCGCTCCTCCCCAATCTCCAGCAGCGCCAGATCAGCGACGCCGGGCTCGCAGCCATCCATGCGGCCGCCGCAGCCGCTGGGCTCCTCGACGGTCCCACCGACCTGACCGGCGGGACGATGCCCGGCGGCCAGACCGCCCACCTCCTGTTCACCATCGACGGCGTCGAGCGCGAGGTCCTCGGCGACCCCGGCAAGCAGATCGTCTGCATCACGACGCCGTGCGAGGCGGCCCCGGGCACCCCCGAGGCGTTCGCCGGGTTCTGGGCCCGCCTGACGGACGCCGCCGCCTGGCTCGGCGGGGAGCTGGGGCCGGAGAGGCCGTGGGACCCGGAGCGTGTCGCCGTGCTCCTGACCGAGCCGCGACTCGATGCCACGATCCCGCCGTCGTTCGCGCCCTGGCCGCTCGACGAGCCGATGGACAAGTTCGGCACGGTCTTCGCCACGCCGGAGGGCACTCCGCCTGTCCGCTGCGGCGTGATCGAGGGCGGCGAGCTGTCGGTGGCGCTCGCAGCATTTCGCTCGGCCAATCAGCTGACCCGCTGGACCGACGAGGCCGGCAACGAATACGGGGCGGTCGTCCGGCCGCTCTTCCCCGGCGAGCCTGATCCCTGCAGGCCCTGAGCCGCCGGTCGACTACGATTGGCCACCGGCCGAAGTGGCGGAATGGCAGACGCGGCGGTCTCAAACACCGTTGGGGGCAACCCCGTCCGGGTTCGAATCCCGGCTTCGGCACCACGACCGGCCTGGGCCGGCCGGCGTCACCCGCGGAGTTCGGCGACGAGGAGCCCCGCGGCGTCGAAACCCTGGACGACGAACGGCGGAGGCAGCTGGAGGCCGCGGTCGTCGGCCGCCGGCTGTCCGGGCCACCAGGCGGCGAACCAGCCGTCCCGCAGGGTCGCCAGGACGCCCGACACGCCGGGCGGGACGACGACGACCGATCTGATCGCGGAGCCGACACGACCCGACACGGACCAGCCCTGGACTCTCAGGTCGCCTCCGCCGATCGACCCGCGATCGATCGAACCGATCTGCGTGTCGCCGAGCGGCGCCAGTTGCTCCGCGGCCGCGCCGCCCCAGCCTCCGCCCGCGCCGGTCACCTCTCCGGTCCGGCTGACCTGGAGGGCATTGCAGCTGCCGGCACCCTGCCCCGTCATCCGGACCGTCGCCACCTCGGCGCCGCGAAGGTCGATGATCGCCGCGCGACTGCCGGGCGGCAGCTCGATGTCGCGACGACAGGCCTGCTCGATCGCGGCCCACAACGCCGGATCCACGAGATACGGCGTCGCCCTCCACGGTCCGACGAGATCGGCGGGCGTCGCGGGCTGGAGCGCGATCGGCTCGAGCTCCGCCGGATCATCTACGCACGCGGCTGGCGCCAGGGCGACGGCCGCGATGAGCTGACCCACGAGAGACATGCGACGCATCGAGCGCCTCCGGCAGCTGGCTCCTCGAGCGAGGGTAGCGACCTGCCGTCTGCGGGTCGTCGGGCGCGCGCCCCTGCGATACGCTGGCCCGAGGCGTGATCGCAGCGAGGAGGGCGGCATGGGCGATACCCGGGCAGGCACCGCTGCGGGCGGCTGATGC
>DASTVH010000193.1:0-10053 GCA_035759195.1 Candidatus Limnocylindrales bacterium | reverse complement strand
CGTCCTCGTGATCGACGAGTTCAATCGCGACGAGCCGGACGCCCACCAGTTGAAGTACTACGCGCCGGGCGTCGGGAACGTGCGCGTCGGCTGGGCCGGTGCGCTCGAGCCGGATCACGAGAGCCTCGAACTCGTCTCCATCGAGCGCCTCGACGCCGACGGCCTCGAGGAACTCCGCGCGATCGTCCTCGAGATGGAGGCGCGCGCATACCAGCTCAGCCCGGACGTCTACGGCGAGACGAAGCCGGCCGAACCGGCCGGCTGATCCCGGGTCGGGGTCGTCCACCGCGACGCGGCAGGAAAGCGCTCATACGCTCCCCGGCGGGTCGGTAACCCCGTCGCCGCAACGGGTAGGCGAGGCGTCCCTGCTATCGTGCCGACGTGGACACCGCCACGCTCGACGCCCAGCCCGCGCCGGCCGCCGACCATCCCGAGTCACTCCGCGCCGAGTGGCTCGGCCGCGTTCCGTACCGCGAAGCGTGGGCGCTCCAGCGCCGCCTCGCCGGGGAGCGGGCCGATGGCCGGATCGGCGACCGGCTCCTGCTCCTCGAGCACCCGGCCGTCCTGACCCTCGGCCGCCACGCCGACTCGGCTCACGTCCGGGCCGACCCGGCGGTCCTTGCCGAGCGGGGCATCGAGGTGATCCGGGTCGAACGAGGCGGAGAGGTGACCTACCACGGCCCGGGCCAGCTCGTCGCGTACCCGATCCTCGCCCTGTCGCGCCGCGGGCTGCTCGTTCGCCCGCTCGTCCGGGCGCTCGAGGGTGCGATGGTCGACACGTGCGCGGCGTTCGGCGTCGCCGCCGCTTCACGCGCGGGTCATCCCGGTTGCTGGTGCGAGCCCGACGGTCGGCTGCCGCGGAAGATCGGCGCGCTCGGCATCCGCGTCGAGCGCGGCGTGAGCTACCACGGCATCGCGCTCAATGTCGCCCCGAACCTGGCCGACTTCGATCTCATCGACGCGTGCGGCATGCCCGGCGTCGTCTCGACGTCGATCGCCCGCGAGCTCCGGGTGAGCGAGGGCGCCGAAACGGCCGCCGGCGATGTGGTCGAACGGGCCGCCTGGATCTTCGCCGCGGCCCTCGCCCATCGGCTGGGGACCGACCTCCACCGCGAGCCGGCCCGATGACGGCCGGGCTGTTCGAGCTCCGGAAGGACCCGATCACCGGCTGGTGGGTCGCGACGGTGGTCGATCGAGCCTTCCACCGCGACCGCTTCGCGCGGGCCGCGGAGCCGGTCGACGACGGCGGCAACTGCCAGAACTGCCGGCTTCCGGCCGGCGACGGCATCCGGATCCGGACGCTGAAGGACTACGCGTTCCACGTCGTGGGGACGGACGAGGAAGCCCGCGAGAGCGACGCCGCGCTCGCCCAGGTGGCCCTGTCGCAGGCTCGGGCGAGCGGCAGCTGGCGAACGATCGTCGCCCCGGTCGGCGAGCACCGGCCGCTCCATGCGGTCGGCAACTCGATCATCGCCGGGCTCGTCGGCGAGGCTCGCCGGGCACTCGCCGACGCCCGTTCGGTGGGGCAGACCGACCACCTCCAGGTCGTCCAGAACTGGGGCACCCAGGCCGGGGCCCGGACGAACCATCTCTGCCTCGACCTCTACGACCTGCCCCAGATCCCGCATCGGATCGCCGAGGAGCTCGGCGGCGCCGCCCGGTTCGTCATCCGCGAGGGCGAGTGCCCGTGGTGCCGGCTCGTCCGGGACGAGACGCGCCGACCCGACCGGCTCGTCTGGCAGGACGCCGAAACGGTCGCGTTCGCGCCCTTCGCGTCACGTTCGCCGTTCGAGGTCTGGATCGTCCCGCGCCGCCACGAGTCGGACTTCGGGCGGTCGAGCGACGCCGACGTGACCGCGACGGCCGAGGCGCTCCGCCAGGTGCTCGGGCGGCTCGCGGCGACGCTCGACGGCCCGCCGCACAACCTGGTCCTTCACACGTCGCCGCTTCGCGAGCAGGTCGACGCGACGTACCACTGGCACTGGGAGATTCACCCCCGATTGCGCGAGATCGCGGGCCTCGAGCTCGGCACCGGGCTTCCGGTGAACCCGGTCTCGCCCGAGGACGCGGTCGAGGAGCTTCTGGGGCGGGTGACGCCGCCACGATCGGAGGCCCGAGCCGACGTTCGGGAGGCGACCGGCTGATGGCCGGAACGCCGGGGCGGGGGCGGCGTCACACGGCAGCCACTGACCTCGTCTCTGCCTCGTGGGGCGCGCGACATATGTCACGCCGCTCCGGTCACCCTCGTTTCACGGAGACTTCATGGTCGGCGGGCTCTACGGCGAACTCGGCGCGAGCCGGGACTGGGCGGGGAGCCCGGCCGTGAGCGGCGCCTGGGACCGGGAGTCCGCGGGCTCGTTCGTGGAGCAGCTGTTCGGCCGTCACCACGGCGAGATCTACGCGTACCTGATCCGGATGGTCCGGGACCCCGAGCTCGCCGCCGACCTCACCCAGGACGCCTTCGTGAAGGCCTATCGCGCCTACGACACGCTCGAGAAGTCGGAGAACGCCCGGGCCTGGCTTTACCAGATCGCCCACCGCGTCGCACTCGACCACATTCGCCGGCAGAAGATCGTCCGCTTCATGCCGTGGACCGGCGAATCACGGGGCGCCGCCCCATCGGCGGAGCACCTGGTCATGGATGCCCGCCTGTCGAGCGACCTCCAGCGGGCCCTCGGGCGGATCCCGGAGCGGCAGCGGGCGGCGCTGCTTCTCGCAGAGCTCCACGATCTCACGGGCCTCGAGCTCGCCGCCGCCCTCGGCGTCAGCCACGTTGCCGCCCGGGCGCTCCTGACCCGGGCCCGCGAGAGCCTGCGCCAGGCCCTCGCCGTCGAACGGGCCGCCCAGTCGGACGCGGGTCTCGCCGCCCGACCGGGGGAGGAACGATGAGCATCCTCGGCGGGCGCGGCGGCCGGCCCGACGACTGGGAATCGCAGCACGCCCGGGCCCGGACGCGGGCCGCTGAGCGGCTCGCCGCGCCGCTCGATCCGGACGAGGCGGCCTGGCTCGACGATCACCTGGGCGGCTGCGCCGAATGCACCGAGATCGCCGACGAGTACGCGGCCCAGCGGCTCCACCTCCGGGCGCTGCGCGACCGTCAGCCCGCCCCGCCGCGCGATCTCTGGGCTCGAACCGCCGCCGCCATCGAACGCGAGTCGCAACGGCGCTCCAGCGGGTCGGCCGGATTGCTGCGCCGCTCCGTCCTCGCTCCAACCGCCATTCTCGCCGGCGCGCTGGTCGTGGCCGTGGTCTATGGGTCGCTGACCTCCTCCCAGCTCCCCATCGGCCCGGCCACGGCCACGCCGGGCGTCGCCGTTGCCAGCACGTCGGCCACGCCCCCGGCGCCGGCAGGGCCGACGCCCCTGGCGGTCGCGCCCCGCGACGTGGCGTACATCAGCGTCGAGGACGGCGGCTACCGCGTGAACACGACCCGCGTCGACGAGGTCTGTCCGCCGGAGTCGACGTCCTGTGCCACCTCGGAGCCGATCGAGACGGTCGACATCGGCCCGCTCTCGAGTCCTGCGACCGTGTTCGGATCGGAGGACCGGCCGCTCGTCATCGTCGGGGGCGGCGCCGGCGGATCGGTCGTCGTCGTCGATCCCGATCAGGTGGTCCCCGAGCCGACCGAGCCGCCGGTTTCGAATGCACCCTCGACCCCTTCGCCGGCGGCCACGCCTACTTCGCCCCCGCCGGCGTCGTCGGCGCCACCCGGGACGCCCGGCCCGACCGGGTCGCCGAGCCAGTCGCCGCTCGCCACCCCGACGACGGGCCCGTCCGCGAGTGCATCGCCGAGCGCCGAACCGGGTGGCGCGGTCGAGATCGCCCGCGACGTGCGAGTGGTCGACACGACCGCCGCCTACGCGCCGGACGGCTCGGCCTTCGCCTTCACCGCGGTGCCCACGGACGGCTCGCACGGCCCGGACATCTATCTCTGGACGGTCGGCGATGAGGAGGCACACCCGATCACAACCGATCACCGCTCGGTCTTCGGATCGTGGTCCGGCGACGCGATCGTCGGCAGCACCGTCCGCCTGGCCGGCGACGTCCACGAGCCGGTGGCGTTCGTGCTGCCGAGCGGCGGCGAACGGATCCTCCTGCCCGAGACCGGCCTCGCCTGGCGGCCGGTCGTCGACCCCACGGGCAGCGCAGCGGTGTACTGGTCCGGGACGCTCACCCGAACGGACGACGGGCCGGGTTGGACCACGGCCGGAGGGTCGCTCGTGATCGGCCGCTGGAGCGAACGCAGCGAACCGTCGCCCGACGTCGAGCCGACTCCGCCCGGCGACGATCAATCGAAGGAGCGCGCGGAGACGACGATCGCCGTCGGCCCGATCCGCGACTGGGACGTCCGCTGGGACGAGTCCGGCGAGCGACTCGCGGTCTGGATCGCGGACGACGACGATCCGTCGGTCGGCCGATTGAGCCTCTACGTCGTCGACCCGTTCGACGGCCGGATCGATCTCGCCAACCCGCCGCTCGTCGACGAGCCGGCCCTCGCCGGGTTCTCCCTGGCCGACGGCCGCCTCGCGTGGGCCAAGCCGGCCGGCGAGTCTGGCCGCACGAGCCGCGTCAGCATCCTGGCCTGGACCGACGACGGGTTCGGCCAGATCGAGAGCGCCACGGGGGACTTCATCCTCGTCCGCTGAGGCCGGCCGCCCCGGGTCGGATCGGCCGCGCTGTACGTGAGGCCCCGAATCGTCGTATCGTTCGCGGATCGTGCGACCGAAGCATCTGGTCGCGGGCGCGGTCCTTACCGCCGCACTCGCCCTGGTCGCGCAGCCGAACCTCGCAGGCTCGCGGAGCCCCAGCTCATCGAGCGTCATCGACCCGGCCGCGTTCCAGCCCATCCAGGTCCCCGCGATCGTCACCGGACGTCAGCAGACGATCCGACCGCTGGACCCTGCCTTCGAGTCGGACGGCCGCGTCGAGCCGGCCGCGGTGTTCACGCAGCCCGGCACCGAACCGCAACGGGTCGTCCGCCGCCCGGCCGTGGAGCAGCCGCCCGCGCGCGGTGGTTCGGCGCTGAAGCCGCCGCGCTACACGATGAGTGGCTACGCGACCTTCTACCACAACGGCACGACCGCGATGCGCCTGCCGCGAGGCACGACCGTCATCATCTGCGGAGACGGCGGCTGCATCGAACGGACGATCAGCGACTACGGGCCGGTCGCCGGCACGGACCGGATCGCCGACCTCTACGTCGCCGACTTCTTCGACATCTGCGGCTGCCCGTCGTGGTCGGGCACGACCTGGGTGACCGTCTCGGTCTACTGATCGGCCTCGTCCGTGCGAATCAGCCCCAGCGTTCGCGGAGGCGAGGCAGGATGTCTCGCGCGTACGCGTTGATGAAGCGGGTCTGGTTGTTGCCCGGACCGTGGAACACGAGGTGGCTGAAGCCAGCCTCGATGTAGGGCCGGAGCTGCTCGACGTGTTCGTCGGCATCGTCCGAGACGAGCCACCGCGTCGCCGCCTGCTCGATCGACAGCTCCGACGCCAGGCGCTCCATCTCGCGCGGGTCGTCGACGCCCATCTTCTTCTCGCCCGACAGCGCCAGTGCCGCCCAGATGCCGCAGTCGGCCAGGGCCCGCTGCCGGTTGTCGTCGTACGAGACCTTCATCTCGATCATCTTCTCGACCGCGTCGGTGGATCGGCCGGCCTTCTCGGCGCCCTCGGCCACCGCCGGCAGGAGCGTCTCGGTATAGAGCTCCATACCCTTGCCCGATGTGCAGATGAAGCCGTCGGCGACGCGGCCCGCGAGGCGGGCGGCCGCCGGCCCGGACGCCGCGATCCAGAGCTCGACGGGCGTCTCGGGTTTGTCGTAGATCGTCGCGTTGTCGGTCTTGAAGAACTGGCCGTCGAACGTGACGAAGTCGCGGCTCCAGAGTTCGCGGATCAGCTCGGTCGCCTCCTTGAGGCGGGCGAATCGCTCCTTCTGGTCCGGCCACTCGATCCCGAGCGCCACCTCGTTGAGCGACTCGCCGGTCCCGACGCCGAGGACGACGCGCCGCCCCTCGGCGAGCAAGGCCGTCGTGGCGAGGGCCTGGGCGACGATCGCCGGGTGGTAGCGGAACGAGGGCGTGAGCACGCTCGTCCCGATCGTGACCTTCTGCGTCCGGGCCGCCAGCGCACCGAGCCAGGCCAAGGCGTTCGGGGCATGGCCGTTCGTGTGGCGCCACGGCTGGAAGTGGTCGCTGACGAAGACGCTGTCGAAGCCGGCCCGCTCGGCGTGGATCGCGTACGCCAGCAGGTCGCGCGGGCCGAACTGCTCGGCGGAGGCCTTGTAGCCGAGGGTCAACATCGGGGTGGGCAACTCCTGGAATGGGGCTGGACGCCTCCAATGTTCGCCGAGAACGGTCGATTGCGTGGGGCTGTGCCGACTGCGCGCTCGACGCCGTCTCGCGGCCCGGCGGCTCGTGCGCCCTACGCCCCGGGCCGAGCCCCTGCCTGCCCCCGAGCGCCCGCCGGCTCGCCGACCGTGCCCGTGCCGCCACTGGACCGACGATATTCCGTGGATGCGTACCGGGCGGTCCCACGGACGAGAAAGCCCCTTCCTGGCATTTGGATATCAACCCGGCGAATATTCGTCGCTCAGGTAAGGCATCCCGAGCGGATCGTGCCGCGGGATACGCCTCCTGGGAATATGTCCGCGTCGGCTGGGGCGCCGCTTCGGCTGGGGCGCTGGGCCGGCTCAGGGCGCCGGGCCGGGCGCGTACGCCGCCGCGCCGGGGCCGCGGGCCGCGCCGGAGCCGGGGGCCGGGCGGCGGGACCGCCTGGAGGGGAGCGCGACCCCTCAGGCGTCCGAGCGCCTGGGGTATCCTTGCGCCGACCCTTCGCGACGGCCCCGTGAGGCCGCCTGGGAGGCCCAGTGAGGCCGGGAAGGAGCTGGTTTGAGCGGCCGCCAGATCATGACCGCGGAGGAGATCCGCCGCGCGACGATCCGAATCTCCCACGAGATCGTCGAGAAGCAGGCGGGGACCGCCGGTCTCGCGCTCGTCGGGATCCAGCGCCGAGGCGTCCCGCTCGCCCGCCGCATCGCGGCCGCGATCGCCGAGAACGAGGGAGTCGAGGTGCCGGTCGGGGCGCTCGACATCACGTTCTACCGCGACGATCTCTCGCTCGTCGCCCAGCAGCCGCTCCTCAAGGGCACCGACCTGCCGTTCGACCTCAACGGGTCGACGATCGTCCTCGTCGACGACGTTCTCTACACCGGCCGGACGATCCGGGCGGCGATGGACGCCCTCGTCGACTTCGGCCGGCCGCAGGCGATCCGTCTCGCGGTCCTCGTCGACCGTGGACACCGCGAGCTGCCGATCCGGGCCGACCACGTCGGCAAGAACGTGCCGACCTCGCGGGAGGAGCTCGTCCGGGTCCACCTCGAGGAGATCGACCGCGAGGACGCCGTCCTGATCGACCGCGTCCTCGAGCCGGCGGTGGCACCGGTCGCATGACGGCGCCGGCGGGATGACGGCGATCGACCGGCCGACCACCGAATCCGAGGTCCCGGTCGTCGATTCGCCGCCGGACGCCCGTCCCGTCGGGTGGCATCACCGCCACCTCCTCGACACCGACGTTCTCTCGTGGGCCGACATCGATCTCGTGATGCGGACGGCCGACGAGATGCGCGACGTGCTCGCTCGGCCGATCGCCCGGGTCCCGGCACTGCGCGGCCGCAACGTGACAATCCTCTTCTACGAGGCGTCGACGCGGACGCGGGTCTCGTTCGAGGTGGCGGCCAAGAACCTTTCGGCCGACGTCGTGAACATCGCCGCGGCCGCCTCATCGGTCACGAAGGGCGAGTCGCTCGTCGACACGGTCCGGACGGTCGAGGCGCTCGGCGCCCAGATGCTCGTGATCCGCCATGCCGTTTCCGGGGCGCCGTACCTCGCGGCCGAGACCTTCGGCGGCTCGGTCGTGAACGGCGGCGACGGCTGGCACGCGCACCCGACCCAGGCGCTGCTCGACCTCTACACGATGCGGGCGCATCTCGGCGACGGCTCGCCCGAGGGCGGAACGCTCGGGGGCCGCAAGGTCGTGATCCTCGGCGACGTCCTCCACTCGCGGGTCGCCCGCTCGAACATCTGGACGCTGACCGCGGCCGGGGCGGACCTCTGGCTGTGCGGCCCGCCGACGCTCCTCCACGGCTTCGAAGCGTGGGCCGTGCGGGGAGCAGCCGCCGGCCGGCGCTTCCACGTGACGTCGTCGGTCGACGACGCGCTCCGCGACGCCGACGTCGTCATGGCGCTCCGGATCCAGCGCGAGCGGATGGCCTCGGGGCTGCTGCCATCACTTCGCGAGTACGCGGCGCGCTGGGGCCTGACCCGGGAGCGCCTCGCCCTCGCCAAGCCGGACGCGCTGGTCATGCACCCGGGGCCGATGAACGAAGGGGTCGAGATCGCTCCCGACGTCGCGGTCGGGGCGCAGTCGCGGATCTCCGAACAGGTGACGAACGGCGTCGCGGTCCGCATGGCGCTGCTCTACCTGCTGGCCGGCGTCGCGCCGCATGGGGGCGGCGAGTGAACGACCGATCCGCCGGGCGAGCCAGGCCGCTTTCCTTCCACAGCGAACAGCCAGGGTCCGAATCCGGCCTTCCCGGCCCACCCCGACCCCGCCTGATGCGCACGCGATCGGGAGCGTGCATCGACACCGCTGTGCCTCGGGCCGATCCGCCGCCTGGCGGGCCCGCCCGGCCCAAACGCGTTCTCCGGGATGGGAAATCCGCTGGGCTATCGGGGCTCGACGGGCTCGTCGGGCTCGCGACATGACCGAGCTCGACATCAGCGGGGCCTGGCTCGTCGACCCGGCTGCGGGTCGGGAGGGGCCGGGCGACGTCGTCGTCCGGGACGGGCGCCTCGAGACGGTGGCGTGGCTCGACGGGGCCGACGCCGAGGGGATCGACGACCGCGGGGTTGTCGTTGCGCCCGGCTTCATCGATCTCCACGCCCACTTCCGCGAGCCCGGCAACGAGGACGCCGAGACCATCGCGACGGGACTGGCCGCCGCGGCGCACGGCGGCTTCACGACGGTCTGCCTCATGCCGAACACGACGCCGCCCCTCGACGACCCGGCGGTCCTGGCCCGCGTCAGAGAGGCAGCGGCGGCGAGCGGGTCGCCCGTTCGCGTCCTCGCCTACGGGACCGTGACGGCCGGGCGGGCGGGGGAGACGCTGGCGGCCCTCGGCGAGCTGGCCGATGCCGGCGTCGCCGGCTTCTCCGACGACGGTGCGCCCGTCGGATCGGCCGCGCTGCTGCGGAGCGCCCTGGCCTATGCCGGCGAGCTCGGCCTGGCCGTCATCGACCACGCCGAGGACGCGACCCAGACGGCCGGCGCCGAGGCGAACGACGGGTTCGTCGCGACGGTCCTCGGGTTGCGCGGCTGGCCGGCGGCGGCCGAGGAGGCGGCCGTCGCCCGCGATCTCGCGATCCTCGCGGAGGTCGTCCGCGACGTGCCCGCGGCCCGGCTCCACCTGACCCATCTGTCCACCGCAGGCTCGCTCGATCTCGTGCGACGGGCGAGGGCGGCGGGGCTTCCGGTGACGTGCGACGTGACGCCGCACCACGTCGCCCTCACCGACGAGTGGCTCGCCGGCGCCCGCCGCTGGGCGTGGGAGGCGACGAGCGACCCGTGGGCCGACGGGGTGATCACGGCGGCGCCGTACGATCAGTCTCTCCGGGTCAACCCGCCGCTGCGCTCCCCGTCCGACGCGGCGGCCTGCCGGGAGGCGCTGCTCGACGGGACCGCCGACGCGGTCGCGACCGACCATGCGCCCCATACCCGGGTCGACAAGGAGGTCGAGTTCGGCACGGCCGCGAACGGGATCTCCGGCATCGAAACGGCGCTCGGAGTTTTGCTCGCGGCGGTCGACGCCGGCTTGGTCCCGCTGCTGCGGGCGATCGAGTTGCTGACGACCGGCCCGGCCCGCGTCCTCGGGCGAAGGTTCGTCGACCGGCCCCCCGGGCTCGTCGAGGGCGCGCCCGCCGACTTCGTCGTCTTCGACCGATCGGTGTCGTGGTCGGTCACGCCCGAGGTGCTCCTGTCGAAGGGCAGGAACTCGCC
>DASTVH010000192.1:0-3382 GCA_035759195.1 Candidatus Limnocylindrales bacterium | reverse complement strand
GAGACGTTCGAGACGCCGCCGGAAACCTTCGCACCGGGCAGCTCGGCCTTGATCCGGCGCGTCGCCTCGATGAACGCGACCGCGTAGTCGTTGTGCTCCTCGATCCCGGTCGCGATCGCGAAGATGTTGGGGTCGAGGATGATGTCCTCCGGAGCGAAACCGGCGCGTTCTGTCAGCAGCTCGTACGCGCGTCGGGCGATCGCGACCTTCCGCTCGACCGTGTCGGCCTGGCCCGCCTCGTCGAAGGCCATGACGACGACGGCCGCGCCGTAGCGTCGGCAGAGGCGGGCGTGCTCGAGGAATGCGGCCTCGCCTTCCTTGAGGGAGATCGAGTTGACGACCGGTCGGCCCTGGACGCAGCGCAGACCCGCCTCGATGACCGACCACTTCGACGAGTCGATCATCACCGGGACCCTGGAGATGTCGGGCTCGGACGCGATGAGGTTCAGGAACCTCGTCATCGCCGCGGCCGAGTCGAGCATCGCCTCGTCCATGTTCACGTCGATCATCTGGGCGCCGGCGTCCACCTGCTGGCGGGCGACCTCGACGGCCTCCTCGAAACGGTCCTCGAGGATGAGTTTGGCGAACCTGCGCGAGCCGGTGACGTTCGTCCGCTCCCCGACGTTCACGAAGACGTTGCCCGGCTGGGGGATGTCGAGCGCCTCCAGGCCGGCCAGGCGTGTCCTGGGCTCGATCTCCGGCGGGACCCGCGGCGGCAGGCCGGCGACCGCCTCGGCGATCGCCCGGACGTGGGCCGGGGTGGTCCCGCAGCAGCCGCCCGCGATGTTGACGAGGCCGTCGCGGGCGAAGCCGCCGATGACGTGGGCCATCGATTCGGGCGTGTCGTCGTAGCCACCGAACTCGTTCGGAAGGCCCGCGTTCGGGTAGACCGAGACCGGGATCGGCGCGACCCGCGACAGGTCCGCGACATGGGGCCGGAGGGCGGCCGCGCCGAGCGCGCAGTTCAACCCGACGACGACCGGCCTGGCGTGCGCGATCGAGGTCCAGAACGCCTCGACCGTCTGGCCGCTGAGGGTCCGGCCGGACGCGTCGACGATCGTCCCCGACACGATGAGGGGCAGCCGCTCGCCGGCCGCCTCGAACGCCTCCTCGACGCCGAAGATCGCCGCCTTGCCGTTGAGCGTGTCGAAGATCGTCTCGATCAGGAGGATGTCCGCGCCGCCCTCGATGAGACCCTCCGCCGCCTCGCGGTAGGCCTCCGCCAGCTGTTCGAACGTCACGTTGCGGGCCCCCGCGTCGTTGACGTCCGGCGAGATCGATGCCGTCCGATTCGTCGGCCCGAGGGCGCCGGCGACGAAGCGCGGCCGGGACGGCTCGGCGGCCTCAGCGGCGTCGGCGGCCTCCCGGGCCAGTCGGGCCGCCGCCGCGTTCATCTCGCGGACGATCGATTCGAGGTCGTAGTCCGCCTGGGCGATCCGGGTCGCTGTGAAGGTGTTCGTCTCGATGATGTCCGCGCCGGCGTCGAGATAGGCGTCGTGGATCGCCCGGACGATGTCCGGCCGGGTCAGCGAGAGCAGGTCGTTGTCGCCGCGCAGGTCGCGAGGATGATCGCGGAACCGCTCGTCGCCGAGCGGCCCGCCCGCACCACGGTAGCCGGACTCGTCGAGCTGGTAAGACTGGATGAGCGTCCCCATCGCGCCGTCGATGACGAGGATGCGCTGGGCAAGCAGCGGCGCCAGGAGCCGCGCCCGCTGGTCCCGCGTCCGCGGGCGAGGAGGACGGCCGGCGTCACCGGCGGCGGCCGGCGGGGTGGCGAGGTCGACCATCGGTCAGGCCCGACCGACGTTGTGAGGGAACACGCGCTCCGCTCCTATCGCACCTGGCAGGGGCACCGTTCCCGCGCTGAGCGTCGCGGGTCGGCTGCCGGGCCTTCGTCGAGCCAGGACTCTCGGGCCGCTCGTGATAGGTGACGCCGTCCGGCGTCCCGAGGATCGTGCGGGCAAACGGTCGCGGGCGTCAAGTGCCCCCCGGCCGCCCGCGACGGGACGCCGGCGCGGCACGGGCCTTCGTCGAGCGTCGGCCGTGACGCGCGTCCATATCGGCGCTGGGGGTTTCAGCGCAGCCTAAGACGACCGAAACCGTCATCCCGAGGATGCGGGCTCAACGACAGACACCCGCGGACCTGTCCGCACCTGGAGAACCTCGAAGGCCATGGACCGAACGCTCACGCAGATCGACCCGGCGGGCCTTCGCCTGCGCCGTGTCGGCCGCCTGTCCCGGCGGAGGATGCGGATCGACGGCGACCGGCTGACGAACGGACTCCATACCGACGGCCGCCTGACCGTCGAGATCTCGGGCCTCGGCAGGGCCGCGGCTGGGGCGCCCGACACGTTCGAGTGGAGGGCCGACCGGCCGATCGCGCTCGTCATCACCCGGACTGGCCTCGACGGCGACGACGTCTCGTTCCAGGTCGGCCCGCTGACCACCGGCACCGGCACGAGCGCCGGCGCAGGTGACGGGACCGGCATCCGCTACGTCGCGTTCTGCTACGACGCGGAGCCGGAGCCCCTGCGAGCCCGCCCACCGCACGTCGAGACGCGGCCGGGGCCCGGCGGACCGCTCCTCCTCCGGATCCGCGGAGCGCGCTCGCCCGCCTGATCCGGGGCTCGTGCCCGGCCCATCAGCCGGTGCCCGCCCCAGACGCCTACTCTCCCGGCGTCGATCGCCTCGGCTCCCCCCGACCGACGCGTCCGACCGCCTCGGAGCCCGGGCTCCCTTCGACGGAGCCCGGGCTCCGTGTTTCACCGGGCCTTAAGGCTGGCCGAAGCCGGATCCGGAGACTCCGGCCATGGACACCTTCGTACTCCGGATCTGGAGTCCCGGCGAGAGCGCCGGCGATGCTGCGGCCCCCGACGGGACGCGCGGCACCGTCCAGCACGTCGGGACCGGCCGATCCGGTGTCTTCCGGAGCGACGCGCAGCTCCTCGGGCTGATCGCTGCGCTCCGACGGCAGGCCGACGAGGAGCGGGGATTCGCGTCGGCCGGGTACCCGGTCGCAGGGGAGACCGGCCGCGAGACCGAAGGCGTCGTCCACAGACCACGACCCGGATCTGTCCGGATCCGGCGACCGAAGGAGCAGCACCCGTGACCATGCCAACGTCCACCATTCCTTCCGCCGCCGGGCGGCGCATCCGTGTCATCGGCGGGATCGGACTCCTCTCGCTCTCGATGCTCGCCGGCACGGCCGGGATCGCCCAGGCCGCGTCGGTGACGCCGATCCCGATCAGCTCGGGCAACCCCGACTGCGGCGACTTCGCCGAAGAGTTCGGCGGCACCTGGACCGAGTTCAAGCTCGAGGGCGCGGCCCTCTCCAACGGGACCCATACCGATGGGACCCTCAGCGTCACGATCTCGAACTTCG
>DASTVH010000191.1:0-8652 GCA_035759195.1 Candidatus Limnocylindrales bacterium | reverse complement strand
CTGCTGGGCACCGGGCGGGACCGTCGTCCGGGGCGTGCACGCGATTGCGAGGAGCGACACGATCGTCGTCGCCACCAGCAGGGCGCTCCACCGCGGGGACCTTCGAGCCATGTCGTGACCTCCGAGGAGCGCACATCGTAGGCGCAGCGGCGTCGCGCAGCCGTCGGTACTTCCGGGCATTTGACACGTTCGTCCCCGGCGGCGAGGATGCGGCCCGACCACACCGGTACTGGGGAGAATCCGTGTCCCGACGCTTCGCGCTCATCGTCGCCGCGCTGCTGACCACGACGTCACTCGTGCTCGCGGCGTGCCAGACGGCGCCGGCCGCGCCGCTGCTCACCGACCCGAAGGAGATCCTGACCGAGACCGTCGTCAGCCTCAAGGACCTCAAGACGGTCGAGTTCACCGGATCGTTCACCGGCACGGTCGAGGCCGCCGAGCTCGGTGGGAACCTCGACCTGTCGACGGTCAAGCTCAGCGGCGCCCTCGACGTGCCGAACAAGAAGGCCCGCTTCAGCCTCGACGCACCGTCGCTCCTCGGCACGAACATCGAGGCGCTCCTCGTCGGCGAGGAGGCCTACTACAAGGTCGAGGGCATGCTCGCCGGGATGCTCGGCGCGACCGCGGGCAAGTACACGAAGACCGAGGTGCCCGAGTCCTCGGGCGAGCCGATGACCGATCCCGCGGAGATCGCCAAGGCGGTCGACGAGGTCCGAGCCGCGCTCGACAAGCTGCCGAACCCGCCGACGAAGGGCGCCGACGAGAAGTGCGGCGACCAGGACTGCTACCACGTCACGATCACCGCCACCGCGGACCAGCTCCAGGGGCTCGACCCGACGGGCGGCGCCGCGAGCGGCGACGTGAAATTCGACCTGTGGACCCGCCACAGCGACCGCCTTCCGGCGAAGCTGAGCGTCTCGGTCGACAGCCCCGAGGTCGGCACGGTCGGCATGACGTTCGACTTCCGCTACGGCGTCAACGTCTCGGTCGACGCTCCGCCCGCCGATCAGATCGCCCCCTAGGCCCCCTCCGTCCGCAACGCGACGCGAGCCCGGAGCGACGCTCCGGGCTCGCCGATTCCGGCTCCCGTGGGCCCCGTCCGCGAAGCCCCCGTGCAGCGGCCCGACCTACAATGAGCGGGTGAGCCCGTCCACCCGCCGCCGGTCCGTCGCGGCTCCCTCCGACGACGCCGTCGACGGCGAGGGAACCGCGTACGCGGACGCCCCGGACACGCCCGGTGAGGGTCCGATCGAGCCCGACTGGCTGCGCGATGCGCCGCAACCCGGCGAACAGCCCCCGGACCTGACCGCCGACGAACGGCGGGCGCTCGAAGCCGAGCAGGAGGCCACCCGGCGCCGGCGCGCCGCGAAGCGGGCCGAGGAGATCGTCGGCCGGCTCAACCCCGAGCAGGCGCGGGCGGTCACGACGACGGACGGGCCGCTCCTCATCCTCGCCGGGGCGGGTTCCGGCAAGACCCGCGTCCTGGCCCACCGGATCGCCTACCTCATCGGCGTCGCGGGCGTCCGGCCCTGGCAGATCCTCGCGGTGACGTTCACGAACCGGGCGGCCGGCGAGCTCCGGGAGCGGATCATCTCGCTCGTCGGCGAGCCGGGCCGCGACGTCCAGGCGGGCACCTTCCACGCGCTCTGTGCCCGCGTCCTGCGCCGCGACGGCGAGGCGATCGGGATCAGCCGCCGCTTCGTCGTGTACGACACCGACGACCAGCAGGCGCTCATGAAGACGATCCTCCGCGAGGAGGACCTGCCGCTGACCGGCGAGTTCAAGCCGAGTGCCGTGCTCGGGGCGATCAGCCGGGCGAAGAACGAGATGTTCGACGCGGCGTTCCTCGCCGAGAACGCGGTCAACCACCACCAGCGCGTGATCGCCCGGCTCGCCCGCCGCTACACCGAACGCCTCAAGCAGGTCGGCGCGCTCGACTTCGACGATCTGCTCCTCGAGGCCGTGCGACTGTTCGAGGAGGCGCCCGACGTCCTGGCCCGCTACCAGGATCGCTGGCGCTACCTCCATGTCGACGAATACCAGGACACGAACCGGCCGCAGTATCTCTGGGTCCGGGCCCTCGCCGCGAAGCACCGCAACCTGGCGGTCGTCGGCGACGACGACCAGTCGATCTACCGCTGGCGGGGCGCCGACATCCGGAACATCCTCGACTTCGAGCGCGACTATCCCGACGCGACGATCGTCAAGCTCGAGCGCAACTACCGCTCGACCCAACTCATCCTCGACGCCGCCCACGCGGTCGTCTCGCGCAACACGGAGCGGACCGACAAGAAGCTCTGGACCGAGCAGGCCGGCGGCCGACCGATCCAGCGCTTCGAGGCCTACAACGAGGAGGAGGAGGCGGAGTGGATCGCCCGCCAGATCGAGGGCCTCCTCGGCGGCCGGGGCTCGGTCCTGACCCGCCGGGCCGACGATGACGACGACGGCGACCGGCTGCGCGCCCGCGACGTCGCGGTGATGTACCGGATGAACGCCCAGTCGCGGGCCATCGAGGAATCGTTCCTGCGCTACGGGATCCGCTACCAGCTCGTCGGCGGCACCCGTTTCTACGCCCGGCGCGAGGTCAAGGACGCGCTCGCCTACCTGCGGATCCTGCGCTCCGACACCGACAGCGTGAGCTTCGAGCGGATCATCAACGTCCCCGCCCGGGCGATCGGCGACAAGACGATCGAGACGCTCCGGGCCGAGGCGCGCCGCGACGGCGTCTCGACCTGGGAGGCGATCGAGCGGGCCGCCCGGGGCGAGGTCGAGGGGCTCGCGACGCGGGCCCGAACCTCCCTCGCCGACTTCGCGGCGCTCGTGCGGCGGCTCCGCTCGCGGGTCGGCGTGCTCCCGCTTCCCGAGCTGCTCGACGAGGCACTCGAGGCATCGGGCTACCGGGCGATGCTCGCCGACGGCTCCGAGGACGGCGAGGAGCGCTGGGCGAACCTGCTCGAGCTGCGCTCGGTGACGACCCGCTACGACGATCTCGAGCCGGAGGACGCGCTCGATCGGCTCCTCGAGGAGACCGCCCTCGTCGCCGACCAGGATTCGTACGAGGGCGACGCCGATGCGGTCACGCTCATCACGCTGCACGCGGCCAAGGGCCTGGAGTTCCCGGTCGTCTTCATCGCCGGGCTCGAGGAGGGCCTTTTTCCCCACAGCCGGGCGCTCGACGACGAGAAGGAGCTCGAGGAGGAGCGCCGCCTGGCGTACGTCGGGATCACCCGGGCGAAGCGGCGGCTCTACCTGTCCCACGCCTGGCGGCGCTCGACCTGGGGGATGGGCCAGGCGAGCGTCCCGTCGCGGTTCCTGCTCGAGATCCCGGCCGAGCTCATGGTCGGGCCCGACCTCTCGCCGGCCGGCCGCGAGCGCGACCCGGGCATCGACCTCGACCTCGACCTCGCCTTCGGGTCGCGCCGGACGACGCGCTTCGGGACGCCAGTGCGAGGCGGCGGACCGGCCTATCGCCAGGGCAGCGGGCGGCCGGGTGCGCCCGCGCCCGGGGAGCCGTTCCGCCCGTCGCGGGACCTCGCCGCCCGGCGCGAGGCGTATGCCGGCGGCACGCCGTCCGGGACGCTCGCTCCCGCCGGGCCGGCCGGCCCGGCGCCGGCCGACCGGCCGGTGATCCCCGGCGAGCGCCGCTTCCGCGACGGCGACCGCGTCCGCCACGCCCGCTGGGGCGACGGGATCGTCGTCAGCTCGAAGCTCACCCGCAGCGACGAGGAGATCACCGTCGCGTTCAAGGACCCCGCGGTCGGGCGCAAGACCGTGCTGGCGAGCCTCGCCAACCTGGACATCGTCGGGTGAGCTCGCGGGCATCGAAACGCAAGAGCTCGCGGCGGGCGCTCGATGTCGCGCGGGCCGACGTCGCCCTCGACGCCGCGGTTGCCGACGTCGTCGCCCTGCCCGAGTTCCGGCAGGTGGCCGCCGCCGTCATGGACCCGGCGGCGTTCGACTACGTCGACGGCGGCTCCTGGGAGGAGCTGAGCCTCGCCGAGAACGAGGCCGCCTGGCTGCGCTATCGGCTCCGGCCGCGGGTCCTCGTCGACGTCTCCCGGATCGACCCCTCGACGACGTTCCTCGGCGCGCCGGCCGCCTTCCCGGTCGCGATCGCCCCGATGGCCGCCCACGGCCTGGCGAACCCGGCGGCCGAGGTCGCCACGGCGACGGCCGCCGCGGCCGCCGGCGTCCCGTTCACCCTCTCGACGATGTCGACCTGTTCGATGGAGGAGGTCGCCGAGGCGACGCCGGGCGCCGTCCGGTTCTTCCAGCTCTACGCGCAGGCCGACCCGGGCCGGACCCGGGAGCTCGTCGAACGGGCTGCGGCGGCCGGCTACCGGGCGATCGTGGTGACGGTCGACCTGCCCGTGCTCGGCTATCGCGAGCGGGACCGGCGCGCGGGCTTCGACCTGTCGGTGCCGCTCGGCAACTTCCCCGACGGCGGTCCGACCCACGCCCGACACGGTGCCGAATCCGGGTACGAGGCCCTCGAGGAAGACCTGGCCCGGAACCTCACGTGGGATTCGCTCGCGACGATCCGCTCGTGGAGCGGCCTGCCGCTCGTCCTCAAGGGCATCCTGACCGCCGAGGATGCCCGTCTCGCCGTAGAGCACGGCGTCGCTGCGATCGTCGTCTCGAACCACGGCGGGCGACAGCTCGACCGCGTCGCCGCGCCGATCGACGCGCTCGGGGAGATCGCCGCGGCCGTCCCGGCCGGCACCGAGCTCTGGGTCGACGGCGGCGTCCGCCGCGGGCTCGACGTCGCGGTCGCCCTCGCCCGGGGCGCCCGCGGCGTGCTCGTCGGGCGGCCGATCCTGTGGGCCCTCGCGGCCGGCGGCCAGGTCGGCGTGGCCCGGGCCCTCGCGATCCTGCGCGAGGAGGTCGAGATCGCCTTCACGCTCCTCGGGGCGCCGACGCCGGACGCCGTCACGGCCGCCCACGTCGAGCGCGCACTGACCGACTGACGGCCGCACACCCGCCTCCGGCACGCCGCCGCGTCCGCCCCGTATCCTCTCGGCCATGACCGAAACCGCGGACCGCCTGCCCGTCGATCCCGCCCTCGTCGCGGCTGCCGAGGACCTCACGGCCGACGCCGCGGCGGCGCGCCACGTCGAGCTCGTCGCCGCCGTCGAACGGGCGAACCGGCTCTACCACGTCGAGGACGCACCGGAGCTGTCGGACGCCGAGTACGACCAGCTCTTCCGGGAGCTCGTGGCGGTCGAGACGGCGCACCCGGAGCTCATCACCTCCGATTCGCCGACCCAGCGCGTCGGGGGGACGCCGACCGGCGGGGTCTTCAGCGAGGTGCGCCACCGCCGGCCGATGCTGTCGCTGGCGAACGCCTTCAGCCACGACGAGCTGCGGGCCTTCGACGCCCGCGTCCGGCGCGGGCTCGGCCTGCCGCCGGCGCCCGAGCCCGCGGAGGAGCTGCGTTATGTCGCCGAGCTCAAGATCGACGGCCTCGCGATCACCCTTCGCTACGAGCGCGGCCGCTTCGTCCAGGGCGCGACCCGCGGCGACGGCACGACCGGCGAGGACGTGACTGCGAACCTCCGGACGATCGCCGCGATCCCCGAACGCCTCGTCGAGCCGGCGACGCTCGACGCCCGCGGCGAAGTCTTCATGCCGAAGGCCGAGTTCGCCCGCATCAACGCCGAACGCGAGGAGGCCGGGCTGGCGCTCTACGCCAATCCTCGGAACTCGGGCGCGGGCTCGCTCCGTCAGAAGGATCCCCAGGTCACCGCGGCCCGCCTCCTGTCGGCGTGGACGTACCAGCTCATCGAGGAGGACGGGGCCTCGATCACCACCCAGTCGGCCGCGCTCGCGCGCCTCGCGGCGCTCGGTTTCCCGGTCAACCCCGAGCACGACGCCGGGCTCGACATCGAGGCCGTCATCGGCTTCACCGAGCGCTGGCGGGACGCCCGTCACGAGCTGCCCTACGAGACCGACGGGGTCGTCGTCAAGGTGGACCGGTTCGACCAGCAGGAGCGCCTCGGCATGGTCAGCCGGGCGCCGCGCTGGGCGATCGCCTACAAGTTCCCGCCCGAGCAGGTCGAAACCGTCATCGAGGACATCGTCCCGTACGTCGGCCGGACCGGCACGCTCACCCCGGTCGCGCACCTGCGCCCGACGAAGGTCGCCGGCTCGACCGTCGCCCGGGCGACCCTCCACAACCTCGACGAGGTTCGCCGGAAGGACATCCGGATCGCCGATCACGTGATCCTCCAGAAAGCCGGCGACGTGATCCCCGAGGTCGTCCGCTCCCTGCCCGAGAAGCGGACCGGCGCCGAGCGGGAGTACGTGATGCCCGACGCCTGCCCCGTCTGCGGGACCGCGATCGTCCGCGACGAGGGTGCCGTCCGCCACTACTGCCCGAACCCGGCCTGTCCGGCCCGTGTCGGCCAGGAGTTCGGGCACTTCGTGGGACGCGGCGGGATGGACATCGAGGGCGCCGGATGGAAGGCGCTCGAGCAGCTGCTCCGGACCGGCCTCGTCAAGCGCCGCGGCGACTTCTTCCGGCTGACGATCGAGGACCTCGAGGGGCTCGAGCGGTTCGGCCGCAAGAGCGCGGAGAATCTTCACGCTGCGATCCAGCGGTCCCGCCGGCGGCCGCTCGAGCGGATCATCGCCGCCCTCGGGATCCCCCAGGTCGGCTGGACGACGGCGATCGAGCTGGCCCACTGGCTGGCCGCCGAGGTCCCCGCCGGCGATGGCTGGCTCGTCCGGGCGGCCGGCCACCTCAAGGGCGTCGCGACCGCCGATCCGGAGCGATTCGAGGAGATCGAAGGGATCGGCCCGACCGTGGCCGCCGCACTCGCCGCGTGGTTCGGCGAGGACGGGCCCGGCGAAGGGGTGCTCGCCGACCTGGCGGACGCCGGCGTCGAGGCGGAGCTGCCGGCGCCGCGGGTCGCGGCCGCGGGCGGGCCGCTGGCCGGCAAGTCGGTCGTCGTCACCGGGACGCTCGAGGGCTTCAGCCGCCAGGAGGCCGAGGAGGCGATCCGGGCGGCCGGCGGCAAGCCGGCCGGCTCGGTCAGCAGGAAGACCGACTATGTCGTCGCCGGCGAAAGCGCCGGCTCGAAGCTCGCGAAGGCCCAGGAGCTCAGCGTGCCCGTCCTCGACGAGGAGGGATTTCGGCGCCTGCTGGCGGGCGAGGCGGGGGAGGCGGGGGAGTAGAGTCGGGTCCATGGACGACGAGGGCCCGCGACCGTTCAGTGAGGCCGACGAGCGGTTCGCCCAGCGGCTGGCCGACGATCTCGCCCGCGTCCTCGGGACCGGGATCCTGATCGCCGACCTCGACCTCGGTCCCGAGAAGGGCCCGTCTCGGATCCGGGCCGCCTGCATGTTCGACGGCCGCTCCGAGACGCTCGATGCGAGCGGCGAGACGCGCCTAGAAGCCTACCAGCGGCTGATCCGCATGGCCGCCGAGCTGCGCCTCGCCGTCGCCGCCCGGAACATGATCGCGCCGGTCTGACGCCGTCGGCCCCTGCGCCGGGTACTGCGCCCGGTACTTGCGCCCGGCGCGAGAATGGACCTCGGAGGTGGCGACGCCGATGACGATGCCCGCGAGCGGCTCCTGTACCTGCCGGCACTCGATCTACTGCAACCACGAGTGCCACGGGCGCCACTGCGACCCGACCGAACACGTCTGCTCGATCGAGTTCCTGCCCGACGAGGGCGGCCTGACCCCCTGGGGGTGCCCCGACTGCACGCCCGGCCTCGGGCTGCCGCACCTGGAGGGCTGCACCGAGCTCGATCCGGTCCGGGCCGCCATGAACGGGGCGGCGATGACTCATCCGAGCGCCCCGTTGAACTGACCCCAGATCCAGTCGGGGCGCCAGTCGAGCGGCTCCCCCCGGAACATCCGAACGGCGGCCGGGGACTCGCTCCAGCCGGCCGAGCGGAGCCGCGCTCGGCCGGCCGTGTTCGAGTCCGGCAGCCCGGTCGCGACGAGGGCCTCCGGCCCGGCCCGGCGTCGGCGCCACTCGAGGAGCTCGAGCGCGTCGTCGGGGTCCGGGGCCACGAGAGCGCCGCCGCCCCACGGTCCGCGGGCGACGTATCCGCCGATCGATCCGTCCTTCCGGACGGCCACCCGGGTCGACTCGGGTCCGATCAGGCCGGTCAGGATCGTCGCCCGGTCCTCGCCGGTCGCGGCCCGGTCGAGCGCGAGGATCGCCGGGAAGTCGGCCTCCGCCATCGGGCGGACCCGGTCGGGCCCGGTCGCGCCGAGCGAACCGTGGATCGAGAATCGGACATGGTCGGCGAGCCGCTCGAAGCCGAGGCGCTCGTAGATCGGCCGGCCGAGGCCGGTCGCGATGAGGACGAGCGTCCGGCAGCCGCGTCGCTCGAGATCGTCGATCACCGCCTGGATGAGCCGTCGGCCGAGGCCCGACCCGCGGCGGTCCGGGACGACGAAGATCGTGCCGACCCAGCCGACCGGCCCGTACGCGGTCCCGACGCCGGTCCCGACGATCCGCTCGCCCTCCACCGCGACGAACGGCCGGCAGGCCCGATGGCCGACGGCCCAGGCGAAGAACGTCAACCGATCGCCCCAGCCGCCCTCGAGCACGGCAGCGGCCGCGGCGGGGACGTCGGCGACGCCCATCGGGCGGGTCCCGATGCCGCCGGCCATCAGAACTCGGCGATGAGCCG
>DASTVH010000190.1:0-3630 GCA_035759195.1 Candidatus Limnocylindrales bacterium | reverse complement strand
AGCGGCTTGCGCGAGAAGACCGGGACGACCTCCGAGATGATGCCGAAGAAGGGCAACGCGAGGATGTAGACCTCGGGATGGCCGAAGAACCAGAACAGGTGCTGCCAGAGGATCGGGTCGCCGCCTTCGGCCGGCACGAAGAACGTCGCTCCGAACCGGCGGTCGAGCAGGAGCATCGCGAGCGCGCCGGTGAGGGCCGGGAACGCGAACAGGATCAGCACCGACGTGATCAGGATGTTCCAGCAGAAGATCGGCATCCGCAGCATCGACATCCCGGGCGCCCGCCGCGTGTAGATCGTGGCCGCGAAGTTGATCGCGCCCATGATCGTGCCGGCGCCGGTCAGGGCGAGCCCGACGATCCAGAGATCGGTCCCGGTCGTCGTCGAGAAGGTCAGCTGGCTGTTCGGCGGATAACCGGTCCAGCCGATGTCGGCGGGTCCGCCGACCGCGAGGTAGCCCGAGAGGACGACGAGCCCCCCGAACAGGAAGAGCCAGTACGAGAGCGCGTTCAAGCGGGGGAAGACCATGTCGGCCGCTCCGATCTGGAGCGGGACCAGATAGTTTGCGAAGCCCGCGACGGCCGGCGTCCCGAACAGGAGCAGCATGATCGTGCCGTGCATCGTGAAGCTCTGGTCGTAGGCCTGCTCGCCGACGAACTGGAGGCCCGGCGCGGCGAGTTCGGCCCGGATCAGGACCGCCAGCAGCCCGCCGACGAGGAAGAAGCCGAACGACGTCGTGAGGTAGAGCAGTCCGATCCGCTTGTGGTCGGTCGTCGTCAGCCAGCCGACGAGGTCCCACCGCTCGGCGCCGGCGGCGTGGGCGTGAGCTGCCGGCGACACAGCACTCACGGCGACGGGTCCCGCGGCTGGTCGGCGAGCCAGGCGGCGAACTCGGCCTCGGGGACGGCCCGGATGCTGAACGGCATCCGCGAGTGGAACACGCCGCAGAACTCGGCGCACTGGCCTCGGTAGGTGCCCGGCTCCTCGACCGTGAACTCGAAGATCGACTCGCGGCCGGGCACCGCGTCTCGCTTGAAGAGGAAGACCGGCACGTAGAACGAGTGGATGACGTCGCGGGCCGCGAGCGTCAGGCGGATCGGCCGGCCGACCGGGACGACGGCCTCGGGACCGTCCGCGCCGATGCCGGTCACGGTGATCCCGTCCGCCGGGTAGCTGAACGACCAGCCCCAGCGGAAGGCCTCGACCCGGAGCTCGGTCTCGGGCGCCGTCGCCCGCGGTTCCAGCCGGGCAAGGACCCCGAGCGTGGCGATGAACAGGCCGACGACGATGACGACCGGGATCGCCGTCCAGACGATCTCGAGCCGAACGTTGCCGCGCGTCTGGACCGGCAGGTCGGTGCGCCCGCGGGCCCGGTGGCGGACGATCGCCCATGTCGTGAGGCCGAACACGACCGCGGCGATCCCGGCGGCGATCACGACGAAGCCAAAGTACAGCTCGCCGATCGCACGTCCCTCGACGGTCACCGGCGCAGGCAGGCAGCCGGCCGCCGCCAGGCCGGCGATCGTGGCCGTCAGCCCGAGCGCGCGGACGCCGGACCGCCGGGGTGTCCGGCAATGTTCGCGGATCGGCGTCCCCAGGGCAGGCGTCCGGCCCGGCCGCCTCACGGCTCGACCTCCTCGAAGCCGCCCTGTTCGGAGCGACGGAGGGCCGTCCCGCCGCGCGGCCGACCGCCGGGGCGGGGCGGACCGGACGCCACACTGGCCCGCCGGCCGCGGGCCAGGCTCACCCGGTAGGCGACGATCCAGGCCACGACCGGCAGGACGATGACGAGGACCTGGAAGACCCGGGTCAGCGCCTCGACCTCCGACGAAAGGTAGAAGGCGATGACGTCGTTGCCGCCGGCGAGCGTCAGGACGCCGAAGAACGCCAGGATCGCGACGCCGGTCGCGGTACGGACCGGGTGGTCGCCGACGCGGTCGAGCAGGTGGTGCTCGCGGTCGTCGCCGGTCAGTCGTGCCTCGACGAACGGCCAGAGCGCGACGAGCGTCAGGACGACGCCCGGGATGACGATGCCCGGGATGAACGGCGACGGGATCGTGACCCCGAGGATCGTCGGCTCGAAGGCCGGGAAGATCCGCAGCGCGCCATCGAGCCAGCCGACGTACCAGTCGGGCTGGGCGGGCGAGCTGACGACAGTCGCGTCGAACGGGCCGTAGGCCCAGATCGGGTTGACCTGGACGAGCCCGCCCAGCAGGGCCAAGAACGCGGCGGTCAGGAAGAAGAGGCCCGTCGACACGAAGACCTGCGTCGGCCAGAAGGCCGGGCCGATGACGTTCGACTCGCGGGCCCGGCCGCCCCGGAACTGGGTGTGCTTGTGGAGGACGACGAAGCCGAGATGCGCGGCGATGCCGGCGACGAAGAGTCCCGGCAGGAAGAGGATATGGATGACGAAGAAGCGGCTGATCAGGGCCTCGGTCGGGAACTCGCCGCCGAACACGAGCGACGCGAGCCACGGCCCGATGAACGGCACCGAGAGGGCGGCCGAGTAGGTGATCCGCGCGCCGGTCCCCGACAGCAGGTCGTCCGGCAGCGTGTATCCGGTGAGGCCCTCGGCGAGGGCCAGCGCGAGGAGCGTGAAGCCGACGAGCCAGTTCAGCTCGCGCGGCCGCCGGAACGCCCCGGTGAAGAAGACCCGGCACAGGTGCAGGATCACGACGGCCACGAACACGAGCGCCGTCCAGTGGTGGATCTGGCGCATGAGGAGGCCGGCCCGGACCTCGAAGCTGATCGCCATCACCGAGTCGAAGGCGGCCGACACCTCCGCCCCCCGGAGCGGTTCGTACCTTCCCTCGTAGGTGACCGGGGCGGAGCTCGGCACGAAGAAGAAAGTCAGGAACGTCCCGGTCGCGAGCAGGATCACGAAACAGAACAGGGCGATCTCGCCGAGCAGGAACGACCAGTGATCCGGGAAGACCTTGCGCAGCGCCGTCCGGGCGAAGCCGGCCAGCCCGGTCCGCGAATCGAGCCAGCGGCCCAGCCGCTCCAGCTCCGTGGGGCGTTCCCCGGGCCGGCTGCCGGCGGACGCGTCGTCGCGGACGAGGAGTCGACCATCGGGCGCACGGCCACGCTCCCCGATCACGACTGGACGTTCCAGAAGCTGGGCCCGACCGGGTCGGGGAAGTCGTCGAGGGCCACGAACGTCCCGTCGCCGGCCCGCGCGATCGGCAGCTGCGGCAGGGGCCGGGCCGCCGGCCCCGACACCGGCGTTGCCCCGGTCAACACGTCGAACTCCGACTGGTGGCACGGACAGATGAGGACGTGCTGGGCCGATCGGTAGAGCCCGACGGGGCAGCCGGCGTGGGTGCACAGCTTCGAGTAGGCGACGATCCCGTCGGGAGCCCAGTCGGCCCGCGCGGGATCGAGCCTGAGCACGGCGGGGTCGACCCGGATGACGAGCGTCGCCGAGTTCGGGTCGCTCGTGTCGCCATTCGGGAAGACGGTCAGCACGCCGCCGAGCGGCAGGTCGTCGGCCCGGATCGGCTCGCCTCCGGCCTGGGCCAGCCAGGCTCCCCTCCGCCACGACGTCTGGAACAGCGAGCGGCCCGGCGCCGGGCCGAGCGAGAAGACCGGGACCGCGAGGGCTGCGGCCAATGCCGCCATCGTCCCGAGC
>DASTVH010000189.1:0-2009 GCA_035759195.1 Candidatus Limnocylindrales bacterium | reverse complement strand
CGTGGGCGGTGCGCCCCGGCCCCCTGGTCGAGGGGGTCGATTCGGACAACCCGTTCGGGGTGGCCGGCTGGCCCACCTGGCTGCAGCCGTTCATCGACCTCATCCCGTTGGCTCTCCTCGCCCTGCTCCTGCTCGCAGCGGCCGGGCTCGTTGTCCGCTACCGCCGCGGCCGATCTGTCGAGCGTCTCCAGATCCGCTGGTTCCTGGCGTCGACGTCGCTCGCGCTGATCGGGTTCCTGGGCGTGGCCATGGAGTCGGCGATCCGTGCCGACGACGGGATCCTCGTGTCGATGATCGTCGCGTACGCCGGCATCCTGGCGATGCCGGTCGCCATCGGAATCGCGGTGCTGCGATACCGCCTGTTCGAGATCGACCGGATCATCAGCCGGACGATCGGCTGGGCGGTCGTGTCGACCGTACTGGTTGGGGTGTTCGCCGCCACGATCGTGGGGCTCCAGGCGATCCTCGCCCCGTTCACCAATAGCGACACGGTCGCGGTCGCGGCCTCCACGCTGCTCGCGGCAGCGCTGTTCCAGCCGCTCCGGCGGCGGGTCCAGAACGTGGTGGACCGGCGGTTCAATCGGGCGCAGGTCGATGCACAGCGGGCGATCGATGCCTTCGCGGCCCGGGTGCGCGAGGACCCGGATCTCGGCAGCGTCCGCCGCCGACTGCTCGTCGCCGCGAGCGGTGCCGTCCAGCCCAACGGAGCCGCCCTGTGGCTCCGCGGCGGAAGCCCGGACCGATGAGCTCGGGCGTGGCGTCGGGCACTCCGGCGGGCAGGGCGCGCGGCGGGCCGATCGGGCGGCTCTCGATCGTGGCCCCGCTCGTGATGGTGACGCTCGTCGTCGCCGTCGCGATCGGGGCCGGCGCGACCTGGTACCCGTGGTTCGACACCGCGACGTTCGTCTTCATCGCGGTCTGTGTCCTGTGGGGCCTCATCCAGGTTGGAGTCGGCACGATCATCGCGTACCGACGGCCGGAGAACCGCGTGGGGCGGCTCCTCCAGGTGAGCGGCGTGTTGGTGCCGGCCGCCTTCGTCGGGTTCCTCGTAGCCGCGATCCGCATGGAGATGTCGGGGCCTGACGACGCTGTGGGCGGCGCGGCGGGATGGTGGGCATCGTCGACGCTGTTCGTGGCGATCTACACCGCCTTCCCGCTCCTTGGCCTGCTGTTCCCGGATGGGCGGCTTCCCGGGCCGCGCTGGCGCATCCCGGTCGCGGGGATCACGGTGGCGATCCTCGGGTGCTGCGCGCTGTTCGCGGTGGCATCCGGTTCCCTCGGCCCGGAGTTGCCGAACAACCCCTTCGGCCTGGTCGCGCTGCCGCCCGGGCTGTGGGACGCCGCGAGTGCACTAGGCACGGTCCTGCTAGTCGCGTCGATGGCGCTCGCCGTCGGCGCCGTTGTCGTCCGGTGGCGGCGAGGGGGACCGCTCGAGCGCTCCCAGCTCAAGTGGCTTGGCGCCGCCATTCTCCTGTCCGGTGGCCTGTTCTCGATCTCGTTCGGGGGGTCGAGCGACGAGGCCACATCTCCGCTGGCGATCCTGGGCGTCGGGAGCGCCTCCCTCATCCCGATCGCCATCGGCGTCGCAGTCCTGCGCTACCGCCTCTACGAGATCGACCGGATCATCAGCCGAACGGTCGGCTGGGCGCTCGTCACCGGAATCCTCGTGATGGTCGTCGGGGGGCTTGTCGTCGGGCTCCAGGCCCTGCTTGGCGGGGTGACGCAGGGAAGCACGCTTGCGGTCGCGGCGTCGACCCTCGTCGCGATCGCGCTGTTCCAGCCCGTTCGTCGCCGGGTCCAGCGAGGCGTGGACCGCCGGTTCGACCGCAACCGCTACAACGGGGAGCGGCTGGCGCAAGCCTTCGGTGGCCGCCTGCGAGACGAGGTGGACCTGGCGGCGATCGCGCGGTCGCTTCTCACCACGACGCACGAGGCCGTGCGACCGGCCGGTGCCGCCGTGTGGCTCCGCAACGTCTCGGCGACAGGCTCGAACGAGGTTTCGTAACGAT
>DASTVH010000188.1:0-2355 GCA_035759195.1 Candidatus Limnocylindrales bacterium | reverse complement strand
CGACCGCGACGCCGTCGTCCGTGGTGTACACCTGCGCCGTGAGGATCGACAGCCCGGCGAGCGTCAGTGCCCCCGCGATCATCGAGAGCAACCCGGGCCGGTCGGCGGCCGCGACCGCGAGCGCGTACGTGCCGGGTCTCGAACCCTCGGACGTGCCCGTGCGCGCCTCGGACCGGCCCATCGGCCGCGCGACGAGTCCGAAGTGCGCCGCGACCCTGTCCGTCGGGACGCTCAGCAGGTAGCCGCGCGGCATACGCTCGAGGAACCGTTCGACCTCGTCCCGATCCTCGCCCCCGAGCGCACGACGGATCTCGTCGGCGCGGATCGCCAGGCGCTCGGAGGCGCCGGGCTCGATGTCGCCTCGCGCGAGGACGCGGCGGACCTTGCCCGCAAGCTCCCGGACGAGGGCGGCCCGCCACGGCGTCCAGGCGAGCGGCCCCGTGGCCTCCGCGTCCGCGATCGTGAGCAGGCAGAGCGCGGCGAGCCGCGCCGGGTCGCCGATCCTCGCGGCCAGCCCGTGGACGAGGTCCTCGTCCTCCAGGTCCCGCCGCGTCGCGGTGTCGGACAGGAGCAGGTGCTCCGACACGAGGAACCGGACGAGGTCGCCGGTCGAGCCGGTCACCCCCATGTGAGTGAGCGTCCGCCGCGCGACCCGGGCTCCAACGGCCACGTGGTTCCCGCTTCCGTCCTTGCCGATGTCGTGCAGCAACGCGCCGAGCAGCACGGCGTCGCGGTCGTCCAGGGCCTCGACCGCCTCGGCGGCGAGCGGATCGTCGCCCGGCTCGGCGAGCAGGCTCGCCGCTCGGGCAAGGCTCCCGAGCAGGTGCACGTCGACCGACGAGCGATGGTAGGGATCGCGCTGCGGCCGGCACCGGACGTCGCCCCAGGCCGGCACGTACCGTTCGAGCAGCCCGATCCGGTCCAGGGTCTCGAGCGCGCCCGCCGCGTCGGGTCCGATCCGGATCAGCTCGAGGAACGCCTCCCGGACCTCCTCCGACCACGGCACGCCGGCCGGGACCGCGTCGGGCACCATCGCATCGAGCGCCGCCGCGGGCATCACCCCCCGTTCCCGGACGACGGTGGCGAACGCGCGGAGGATCCCTTCGGGCGTCCGCTCGATCTCCGGGAGCTCGGAGGGGCCGCGCAGGTACCGGTCGAACGCCGACGTCACGACGTGCTCCAGCTGGCGGCCGTGCTCGAACACCGACCGCATCAGCCCGTCGACCGCCGGCAGGCCCGGTTCGTCGAGGAACCCCATGCCGGAGGCGATCGGTGGTTGCTGCTCAAGGACGAGCCGGTCCGAACCGCGACCGGTCTCAAGGTGGAGCGCGCTCCGGACGCGGACGAGCACCTCCTCGGCGTCGTCGACGGCGCGTCGTTCGGCCTCGCGCAGGATCCCCGCCTCCTCGAGCGGCGAGCCGATCGCGAGCTCGAGCCAGCGGAGGCCCTGGGCGTCACGGAGGCCGCCGAGGCCCCCCTTGACGTCGGGCTCGAGCAGCGACGAGACGGACCCGTAGCGGGCGCGGCGAGCCGCCCGATCGTCGAGCAGGCGGACGGCGAACCCGCGCGGATCGTCCCGGACGGACCCGAGCACGATCGCATGGGTCCGCCCCCACGCGGCTCGGTCCCCGGCGAGGAGCCGCCCATCGAGCATGGCGGTCGAGGCGTCCAGCCGGGCCGCGGCGTCGGCGCAGTCGGCGGGCGTTCGGACGGCGTGGCCGACGCGCAGGCCGGCGTCCCACAGCGGATACAGGAGGCGCTCGGCGAGCGCCGCCGCCTCCGGCGCGCTCGCCTCGTCGTGCAGGATCAGCAGATCGACGTCCGATCCCGGGGAGAGCATCCCGCGGCCGTACCCGCCGAGCGCCACCAGGGCCACCCCGCTCGCCGGCCCGGTCACGCCGAACAGGTCCCGCAGGCACCCGTCGACCATCTGGGCGCGCCGCGTCGCCGACCATCGGCCGTGGTGCCCGACCGCGTACGCGCGATCGAGCGCGCGGAGATCGTCGGACAGCCGGGCGACCGACGCCGGCGGGTCGCCGACGCCGATCGGTGGTCGTTCGCCCACGGTCAGAGGGCGTCCGGACCCATCTCGCCCGTTCGGATCCGGCGCAGCTGCTCGATCGGGGTCACCCAGATCTTGCCGTCGCCGATCTTGCCGGTCCTGGCGGCGGCTGAGATCGCCTCGACGACGCCGCCGGCCTGGTCGTCGTCGCAGAGCACCTCGACGCGGATCTTCGGCACGAAGTCGACCTGGTACTCGGCGCCGCGATAGACCTCGGTGTGGCCGCGCTGGCGACCGAACCCCTCGACCTCGGTGATCGTCATGCCGTTCACGCCGATGTCGCGCAGCGCCTC
>DASTVH010000187.1:0-4129 GCA_035759195.1 Candidatus Limnocylindrales bacterium | reverse complement strand
CCGACGTGGGCCGTCGCCGCGGGCCTCGGGGTGTGGCTCCACCCGGCGGTCATCGACGCGTCGGCGCTCTTCGGGCAGTACGAGTCGATCTACACGCTCTTCGCATTGGTCGCGTTCCTCCTCGCGGTAGCCGACCGACCGGGGCTCACCGCCGTCGCCCTCGCGTTCGCGGTCATGACGAAGCCCCAGGCGCTGCCGCTGCTCGTCCCGTTCGCGGCCTGGTACCTCGCCCGCTTCGGACCGCTCGGGACCGCCCGGTTCGCGGCGATCGGGGCGGCGACGATCGTCGTCCTGTGGCTGCCCTTCCTCGCCGATGGCGGCCCGGCCGGTTACCTGCGCAGCCTCCAGTTCCACCAGAACGAGCTCTACGGCGTGCTGTCGCTGCGGGCGTGGAACGCATGGTGGCTGGTCCAGGAGCTGGGCGCCGCCGGCTCGTTCGTGTCCGACCAGACGGCCGTGCTCGGTCCGCTGACGTGGCGTCACATCGGACTGGCGGCGGCCGGCCTCGCCGAGCTCGTCGTCTTCGCCTGCGTCCTGCGGGCCCCGACGCCGCGGACGCTGGCGCTCGGCCTCGCCGCTTCGAGCCTCGTCGCAGTCATGCTCCTGACGACGATGCATGAGCGGTACGCGTTCCCGGCCCTCGTCTTCCTCGCGCTCCTCCTGCCGGAGCCCCGGGTTCGGGCGCTCTGGATCGCCTTCGGCATCGTTTTCACCCTCAACCTGTTCGCGGCCGTGCCGCCGACCGACGGGATCGGGTCGGTGCTCGCGGTGAGCGGGCCGCTCGGTATCGCCGGGTCGCTCGCGATGCTGGCGATCGCTGCGGTGGTCGTCGCCGAGCTGCTCCCCGACCGATCCCGGGAGGCGCCCCCTCCGACCGAGGCCGTGGCGTGACGGGCGCCCGGCGGCTCGACCCCTGGGTCGTCGGGCTCGCGGTGATCCTCGTCGTCGGCCTGCCGTTTCTTCTGTGGATGGGGCGCGGCCTCACGTTCTTCTCCGACGAGTGGGCCTTCATCGAGTCGCGTTCGCTCGGCGACCCCGGCACCTGGCTGCCGCCCCACAACGAGCACTGGTCGACGCTGCCGATCCTCCTCTACCGGGCGCTCGTCGAGACGATCGGCATCACGTCGTACGTGCCCTACCTCGCGGTCGTGGTCGCGCTCCACGGCCTTGTCGTCTGTCTGCTGTTCGTCGTCGTGCGGCGCCAGTCGGGCCCACTCGTCGCCCTCGCCGCTGCGATCCTCGTGGTGTTGTTCGGAAGCGGCTTCGAGAACCTCTATTGGGGATTTCAGATCGGCTTCGTCGGAGCGACGGCCGCGGGACTCGCCGCCCTCGTCGCGCTCGACGGCGACGATCAGCCGGGGGCCGTCGTCCTCGTCCTCTTCCTGCTTCTCGGTCTTGCGACGGCGGGCGTCGCGCTCGCCTTCGTCGTCGCTGCAGCCGTCGAGGCCGTTCTCGAAACCCGCTCGCGCATCACCGTGCTCGCGATCGCCATCCCCATCGCCGTCCACGCGGCCTGGTTCGGCTCGTTCGGTCGGGCGGGTGTGACGACTCGTCCGCCTCTCAGCGCCGAGGCGCTCACGGATGTCCCCGGCGCCGTCCTCGATGGGCTGGGGAACGCGGCGGGCGCAATCACGGGCGTGGGCCCGTCGATCGGGGCGTTCGTGGCCGCGGCGCTTCTGATCTTCGCGACCGTCCTGCTCTGGCGCGATCGACGACTCCCGGCGCGATTCGTCGGTTGCGTGGCGGGCATCGTGACGCTCTACGCGCTGATCGGCCTGACGCGCGCCCACCAGTTCGAGGGAATCCTCAACTACACCCGGTACACCTATGTTTCGGGGATCCTGCTCATCGTCGGGCTATCGGCACTGGCCGGTCGCCTGGGCCTCCCGCACGAGAAGCGGCCGCGACTGACCGCGCTCGGCGTCGGCGGTAGCCTTCTGGCGATCGCGCTCGTCTTCAACGTCCGGCTGCTCGTGGACGGTCGCGCCCTCTTCCTCACGCGTGCGGCCATGACTCGCGCCCTCGTGACAGTCGCCCTCGAGCGACCGCTGCCGGATTCGACCGATCCGCAGCGGACGCTGGTCCTCGTGCCCTCGCCCGCATCGCTGGAGCGGATCGTCGCCGCCCACGGCTCACCGCTCGGCGACTCGCTCGTCCCTGACGCCGTCGAGCCGATTCCGCCGGACGTCCTCGCGGAGGCCCGGCGCCGGCTCGAGGAAGGCGCCGAGATCCCGCGGTAGCGTTGAGCCGGCGTCACGGCCGGAAGCGGCTGCTCCCCGATCGCGGTAGTGGCCGCCGGCCGGCAAGGCGGCGGACCCGGCCGACGAACGCGACCCGGTACCAGTCGAGGTAGTGCGGTAGCCACTTGCGCAGCTTGAAGTTGCTCTGGCCGGCGGTCCGGTCGCGCCAAATCGTCGGCACCTCGGCGACGCGCCGACCGAGCAGCGTCGCCTTCACGGTGAGCTCGAGGGCCAGCTCGAAGCCGGCCCGACTCTCGATCGTCACCGCGTCGAGGAAGTCCCGCCGGTAGAGTTTGAAGTTGTTCGTCGGATCGTGGGTCGGAACGCCGGCGAACCAGTGGAGGGTCAGTCCGGCGGCCCGGCTCATGAGGCGCTTGAGGAGCGGCCCGCCCACCTGGCGACCGCCCCGCATGTAGCGCGACGCTGAGACGACGTCGGCACCGTCGCGGGCGAGGGAGACCATCGGATCGACGACGCCCGGCTCGTCGGAGCCGTCGGCCATCGAGATCAGCACGAACGGCGCGCTCGTACCGGCGATCCCCGCCTTCATCGCGTTGAGGACGCCGCGACCGAGGTCGTTCCGCAGGCCTCGCAGACCCGGGAGTTCCCGTGCCAGGCGGGCGACGACCGGGACCGTGCTGTCCTCGTCGAAGTCGTACACGACGACGAGCTCGTGGGGGGTCGCGACGGCGCTCGACAGGGCGCGGAGGACCGGCTCGACCGCCTCGCCCTCGTTGTAGACGGGCAGGACGATGGCGAGCTCCGGGTCGATCGATCCCTCCGGCATTCGGGCAGGATAGCGGGCCGCCCGCCGCCGGTGCCGGCCCGACGCGGTGAGTGTCAATCTCCCGACTTTCGCGATCGAGACGCTCGAAAGACGTCGGTACTGTATTGACTCGGTACTTTCGTACTGTTACACCAAGCGGACCACGATCGGGAGTCGCAGCGCCGGGGGGCGCGCCTTCGGTCGGACCCTGGAGGGCAGCTCGAGCGCCCGATTCGGTGTCGGGCAAGGCGTCATCCGCGGCGACGCCAGCGGCGCGGAGGAAGGGGCCACCGCATTGGCAGTGACACAACGTCACGCCGACGGGCAGCGGACCGCCCGCGTCTCCACCTGCATACGCCCCGTCATAAGCCGGTCCCCGAGACCGGGCCGAAGCCCTCGCATCCGGTGCGGGGGCTTCGGTCTGTCTCGCGTCCAACCCGGGTGGTCAAGTGTCCACGCCACGCAGGGAGGTTGTGTATGACCTATGTCGCGAGACCGACCGGGCGGGTCGTCCCGCCCGGCGAGCTCCTCGCGGAGCTCACCGCACGAATGGAGGCACCCCAACCCAGGTTGAAGACCGGGCGGCGGCGGCAGCGCCGGCTGCTGCGCCTGACGGGCGGCGTCGGGCTCGTCATGACGATGATGTTCGCGAGCCTGGCGTTCGCGGTCCATGACGAAACCTTCGAGCTCGACGGCAACACCGTCGATGACAGCGGCGGACTGCCGGTCGACTGGGAGGACATCTTCACCGACAGCACCCCGGCCACGGTCGGCGGCGTGACGGTCGGGACGCTCCCGGCCGGCTACGTCGACGCGGCCTTCGTCGAAGACTGGCGGATGGAAGCTGGGGCCTTCGACACGTCCGACGGCACGACGTTCGCTACCGGCTCGAAGGACACCCTCGAGATCAACACCGGCTGGGCGTGTGTCGGCTCTAACAACGTCAACAACAAGACCGACATCACGAACGCCTACGCCACGATCGTCGAGACCGCCAGCGGGCGCGTCCTCTACTTCGGCCTCGAGAAGGGCGAAGACAACGGCAACAACAACGTCGGGCTCTGGCTTCTCCAGAACGACGTCAGCTGCCCTCCCGACTCGGCTCCACCGGGCACCGACTTCA
>DASTVH010000186.1:0-5448 GCA_035759195.1 Candidatus Limnocylindrales bacterium | reverse complement strand
ACCGCGTCTCGCCGAGGTGCTCCGCCGGCTCGGCGCCGAGCGGGCGTTCGTCGTCCACGGCGACGGCCTCGACGAGCTGCCCCTCGACGGCAGCGGCGTCCTCTATCACGCGTCCCCCGATGAGGTCGTCCGGCACGAGATCGATGCCCGCCGGCTGGGACTGGCCGCCGCGCCGACGTCGCGGCTCGCGGGCGGCGACGCGACCGACAATGCCCGCCTCGTCGAAGCGGTCCTCCACGGCGAAAGCGGCGCCCGCCGCGACGTCGTCGCGCTCAACGCGGCGGCGGCCTTCCTCGCCGCGGGCCGGGTCGAGCGGCTCGAGGAGGGGCTGGAGGTCGCCGCGCTGACGATCGACGCCGGCCTCGCCGCGGAGCTCCTCGAGCGGCTCCGCGCCGAACGCCGCGCGGCAGACGCCGCCCGCCCCGCGGAACCGACCGGAGCCCCGGCATGACCCTGCTCGACGACCGCCGGGCGGGGAGCACCGGCGGGAACGGCGCGGGTGACGATGGAACGGACGCGGGGGCGGCCGCGTCCCGCGCCGGCCGCCGCCGCCCGAACCTCGTCCGCGAGATCGCCGAGCGGCGACGTGCCGACGTCCGGGAGGAGATGGGCCGGCTCGACATCGACGCCCACCTCGCGATCGCCGCCGCGACGCCGCCGCCCCGGCCGATCGTCGACCGCCTCGCCGGGCCCGGCCTCCACCTGATCGCCGAGATCAAGCGCCGCTCGCCGTCCGCGGGCGCCATCGCCGATCCGGACGAGGACATGGTCGCCCGCGCCCGCGCGTACGCGGCCGGCGGGGCCGCGGCGATCTCGGTCCTCTGCGAGCCGCACTGGTTCGGTGGCTCGATCGACGACCTCCGGGCGGTCCGGGCGGCGGTCGGCGTCCCGGTCCTCGCCAAGGAGTTCGTCGTCGAGCCGATCCAGCTGCCCCACCTCCGCGCGGCCGGTGCCGACTTGGTGCTCCTCCTTGCGGTGCTCCACAGCCCACGACGCCTCGCCCGCCTCGTCGATCAGGCCCTCGCGATCGGGCTCGAGCCGCTCGTCGAGGCCCACGACGAACGGGAGCTGGAGCGTGCGCTCGCGACGAACGCCCGGCTCATCGGCCTGAACAACCGCGACCTCCGGACGCTCGAGGTCGACCCTGAGCGGGCCGTCCGCCTCCGCGACCTCGTGCCCGACGACCGGATCGTCGTCGCCGAGTCGGGGGTTCGCGACGTGGCCACCGTGTCCGCCTGGCGGGCGGCCGGGTTGGACGCCGCCCTCGTCGGCGAGGCCCTCGTCCGGGCCGCCGACCCCGCCGGCGCGGTCCGGGCCCTTGTCGCGGCCGGCCGCGTTCCCGACGATCCGGCCAACCGGGCCGCCGTGCCGTTCGTGAAGATCTGCGGCATCACCGACGGCGACGGGATCCTCGCCGCGGTCCGGGCCGGCGCCGACGCGATCGGGCTGAATCTGGTGCCCGGCACGCCGCGGGCCCTCGATCTCGGGGAGGCCGCGGAGCTGCGCCGGGTCGCCCGTGCGCTCACCCCGTCCGGCGGCCATCCGCCGGCAATCGTCGCGATCACCGCCGACGCCGGCCGCGACCGGATCGCCGAGATCGTCGCGGCCCTCGACCCCGACGCCGTCCAGTTCTCCGGCGACGAACCGGTCGCGGATGTCGCCGCCGCCGGGCGTCCTGCCTGGAAGGCGCTCCGGATCGGCCCGACCGATGCTGCCGCGACCGTGGTCGAGCGGGCCCGAGCGTACCTCGCCGGCGGCGCGGCGCGGATCCTCCTCGATTCGGCCGGCGGCCCGCACCCGGGCGGCACCGGAGCACGCGTCGACGCCGCCCTCGCCGCGGCCGTCGCCCGCGAGGTGCCGGTCGTCCTGGCCGGCGGCCTGACCCCGGCCTCCGTCGGCGGCGCGCTCCGCGATGTGCCGGCCGTGGGCGTCGACGTCGCCTCGGGCGTCGAGCGACCCCGGGCGGACGGCGAGCGACCCCGCAAGGACCCGCTCCGCGTCGCGCTCTTCGTCAAGCGGGCCCGCGCCGCCCGCATCGACCGCCCGAACCTGGCCTCGCGCCCGACGCCGGTCCATGCCGGCCTGCTCGAGGCGGACGCCGACGGGCGCTGGGGCACCGACCGGGCCTTCGGCGGCCGCTACGTGCCCGAGACGCTGATGGCGGCGCTCCGCCAGCTCGAGGACGCCTACGGCTCGATCCGCCACGACCCCCGGTTCTGGGCCGATCTCCGCGAGCTGCTTGCCCGCTACGCCGGCCGGCCGACCGCCCTCTACCGCGCCGACCGGCTCGCCTACGAGGCGCTCGAACGGGCGATCGCGCTCGACGGCCCCGCCCGGCTGCCGCACCGCCTGCGGGTCCACCTCAAGCGCGAGGATCTTGCCCACACCGGCGCCCACAAGATCAACAACGCCCTCGGCCAGGCGCTCCTGACCCGCCGGCTCGGCAAGCGCCGGGTGATCGCCGAGACCGGCGCAGGCCAGCACGGCGTTGCGACGGCGACCGCCTGTGCGCTGCTCGGCCTGCCGTGCGTCGTGTACATGGGCGCTGAGGACATCGAGCGCCAGCAGCCGAACGTCCTCCGGATGCGCGCGCTCGGGACGGAGGTCCGGCCGGTGACCTCGGGCAGCGCGACGCTCAAGGACGCGATCAACGAGGCGATGCGCGACTGGGTGACGAACGTCGAGACGACCCACTACGTGCTCGGCTCGGCGATGGGTCCGCATCCCTACCCGACGATCGTCCGCGACCTCCAGCGGCGGATCGGCGACGAGGCGGCTGCCCAGCTCGTCGACGTCGAGGGCCGCCTGCCGGATCTCGTGACGGCGTGCGTCGGCGGCGGTTCGAACGCGATCGGGCTGCTGGACCGGTTCATCGGCGAGCCGGCCGTCCGGATCGCCGTCGCCGAAGCGGCCGGCGACGGCATCCCGACCGGTCGCCACGCGGCGGCGCTCGCCGGCGGCACGCCGGGGATCCTGCACGGGGCGCGCTCGATGATGCTCCAGGACCGGGACGGCCAGGTGACCGAGGCCCACTCGGCGTCGGCCGGACTCGACTACCCGGGCGTCGGGCCGCAGATCGCGGCCCTCGCGGCCGCCGGCCGGCTCGAGCTGACCGCGGCGACCGACGGCGAGGCCTTCGAGGCGATGCGCTGGCTCGGCCGGACCGAAGGGATCCTGCCGGCGCTCGAGTCCGCCCACGCGCTCGCGACGCTGCCGCGGCTGCTGGCGGGGACCGAAGGCGGCGGGGCGAACTGGCCGGAGGAGATGGTCGTGCTCGTTGGGCTTTCGGGTCGCGGCGACAAGGATCTCGCGACGTTCGGCCGCTGGGTCGAGGCGCACGGGACGTGATCGCGCAGGCCCCCGCGGCGCGAGGCACGAACGACACGGTCGGCGCCCGCCGGATCGCCGGCGCGTTCGAGGCGGCTCGCGCCGATGGCCGGGCGGCCATCGTCCCGTACGTCGTCGCCGGCTATCCCGACGCCGAGACCTCGTACCGCGCCGCCCTCGCGGCCGCCGATGCGGGCGCCGACCTGCTCGAGATCGGCCTGCCGTATTCGGACCCGCTCGCCGACGGGGCGACGCTCCAGCGTGCCTCGGGCGTCGCACTCGGTGGCGGGGCGACGATCGAGGGCAGCCTCGCGCTCATCGAGCGGATCGCCGGGGCGCGGCCGGCGACGCCGATCGTCCCGATGGGCTATGCGAACCAGTTCATCGGCGGGGGCGACGGCACGGAGGCCGCTCGCCGGCTGTCGGCAGCCGGCGCCTCGGGCGTCATCGTCGCCGACCTGACCCCGGACGAGGGCGGCCCGTTCGAGGCGGTCGCCCGCGAACACGACCTGGCGGTCGTCTACCTCGTGGCACCGACGACCCCGCCGGACCGCCGGGCCGAGATCGCCCGGCGGAGCGGCGGCTTCCTCTACTGCGTCTCGCTCGTCGGCGTCACCGGGGCGCGAACTACGCTGCCGAAAACCGTCGGCCGGCTGGTCCGTGAGGTCGTCGCCGCATCTCCGATCCCGGTCGGGGTCGGGTTCGGCGTGAGCCGGCCGGCCCACGTCCGGGCGCTTGCGAAGGCCGGCGCCGGCGGGGTCATCGTCGCATCGGCCCTCGTCGACGCCCTCGGCGAGGACGGCCGCGACGTCGAGCGGATGGCCCGCCTCGTCGCCTCGCTCGCGGCCGCCACGCGACGCTGAGAGAATCGGCAGATGAACGTCGTGGTCACGATCGAGGCCGCCGACAAGAAGGCCTTCGCGACGGCCGCCGACTGGCCCGGCTGGAGCCGCTCGGGCAAGACCGAGGAGCTCGCGATCCAGGCACTCGTCGCGTACGCGGCTCGCTACGCGCCGGTCGCCCGGACGGCCGGCGAGGACTTTGATCCCGACGCGCCGATCGACGTCGACGTCCGCGAGCGCCTGGGCGGCGGCGGCGGCACCGAGTTCGGCGTCCCGAGCCTCGTCACCGAGCTCGATCGCCGCCGGACCACGACGCGCGACGCGGATCGCCTGGCCCGGCTCGTCGACGCCGCATGGCGCACGTTCGCGGACGTCTCGGCCGCGGCGCCGGAGACGCTCCGCAAGGGTCCCCGCGGCGGGGGTCGCGACACCTCGAAGATCGTGGAGCACGTCGAGGGCGCCGACGGAGCCTACGCTCGGGAGATGGGGCTCAAGCCCGACGGGCCGATCGCGGACGTCCGGGCCGCGATGGCGGCCGTCCTCCGCGAGCCGTCGGATGGTTCGCCGATCGCCGGACGTCGCTGGACCGCCCGATACGCCGCCCACCGGATCGCCTGGCACGCGCTCGACCACGCCTGGGAGATCGAGGACCGGACCGAACCGGCCGACTGAGGTCGCCTCGTCCGGCTCAGGCCGACGGATCGCCTCGCCGCGGGCCCTATGCTGTTGGTCGTCCGTCAGCCGGGGAGCGGAGGTCGCCCGTGCGTATCCAACCTCGCGATCCCGGCTGGCTCGCGACCCTTCTCCTCGGGGGCGCCGCACTGCTCGTCTCGGGGGCCCTCATCGCCGTCCGCCTGGCGGCTCCGTCCGAGGGCGCCGTCATCCGGACCGAGTCGTGGCCGTGGCGTTCGGACGGCGTGGTCGTCGAACCGGCCGGCTCCGACAGCCGGTTCGTGGAAGGCGACGTCGTGACCGCGATGGCCGGCGTCCCGATCGAGGACTGGATCCGGGACGTCGTTCGCTGGCCGTGGGAGGGGCCGCCCGCGACGCTCGGCAATCCTCTCGAGTTCGAGGTGGTCCGCGACGGCCGGCTCATGGCGCTGTCCGTGCCGCTCACCGCCGGGTCGGCCCGGCCGGTCGGGAGCGCGCCGGTCGGTCTCGTCGTGTTCGGTGCGGGCGTCCTGGTCCTCGCCCTCGTCCTCATGCTCCGGCGGACCCGCTCGACGGCGCTCCGGCTGCTGTTCGTCGGAGCGGCTTCCAACACCGCCGACATCGTGGC
>DASTVH010000185.1:0-5333 GCA_035759195.1 Candidatus Limnocylindrales bacterium | reverse complement strand
CATCGTCGCCGCCTGTGGCGGCGGCGCCACTCCGAGCCCGGCGGCTTCGGCGACGCCGGCGGCGTCCGGCTCGGCCGCGCCAAGCGGGTCGGCCGGGCCGAGCGAGTCGGCGGCGGCGTCGCTCCGGCCGCTGAAGGTCGGTGTCGTCACGGACGTCGGTCAGCTCGAGGACAAGTCATTCAACGAGTTCTCGAACGCGGGGGCCGAGGCGGCCGCGGAGGAGACCGGCGGCGAGCACGACGTGATCGTCACCCGCAACATCTCCGACTACGGCGCGAACATCCAGTCCTTCATCGACCAGGACTACGACGTGATCGTCACGATCGGCTTCCTGATCGGGACGGACACGGCCATCGCGGCCAAGGAAAATCCGGACATCTTCTTCGTCGGAGTCGACCAGGGCGTCTGCGTGGACGAGAACGGCGATCCGGATGCGACGTTCGCCTGCGCCGGCGACGCAGCGACGCTCCTGCCGAACTACCACGGCATCGTCTTTGCCGAGGCCCAGCCCGGCTATCTGGCCGGCATCATCGCCGCGAGCCTGTCCGAATCGGGCACGATCGGGGCCGTCGGCGGCACGAACGTCCCGGCTGTCGTCAACTACTGGCGCGGCTACGAGAACGGGGCGGCGTCGGTAAACGACGCAATCGAGGTCCTCTACCAGGAAACCGACCCGGATCCGGCCAAGGGTTTCTACGACACCGCCAAGGGTCGGGCCATTGGCGAGCAATTCATCGGCCAGGGAGCGGACGTCCTGTTCCAGATCGCCGGCGAGACCGGGCTAGGCGTCCTCGAGGCCGCCTGCAACGCGGACATCCACGCCATCGGCGTCGACGTCGATCAGGCCGTCTCCGTACCGAACGCCGCGGCCTGCATCGTGACCAGCGCCGAGAAGAAGCTGCTCGACACCGTCCAGGCCGTCGTCCTGAGCGTCGCCCAGGACACGTTCAAGGCCGGCACCAACCTCTACGATGCGGCCAGCACCCCGCCGGCGATCGGCATCTCGGACTACCACGACAAGGCCGACCTGATCACGCCAGAGATCCAGGCCCTCGTCGACGAGGCGCTCGACGCCTTCACCGCCGGATCGCTCGATCCGTGCTCGCCAAAGAAGTGCACAGTCAGCGGTAACTGACGGCGAGCTCGCCGCTCAACCTCGAGAGGCGGTCGCACGACCGCCTCTCGGTCGTTTTTCGAGACGCTATTATCCGGGGAGCCTGTCCCGGCAAGCATCGCTACTGACCTCGCACCGGTTGTTGAGACCGGCATCCCTCTGTCGCCCACAGCCGAGGCCACCGTGACGCAGACCGTGAGCGCACCGGCGCTCGAGATGCGCGGGATCACCAAGCGCTATCCCGGCGTGGTGGCCAACGACCACATCGATCTGGACGTCCGGCCGGGCGAGATCCACGCCCTGCTCGGCGAGAACGGTGCCGGCAAGTCGACCCTGATGAACATCCTCTACGGGCTGGCCGCGCCCGACGAGGGCGAAATCCTCCTGGACGGCCAGGCCGTCCGGATCGCCGGGCCGTCCGACGCGATCGACCGCGGCATCAGCATGGTCCACCAGCACTTCATGCTCGTGCCGGTCCTGTCGGTCGCGGACAACATCCTCCTCGGCGAGGAGACGATGGCCAACCCGATCTTCCTCGACCGGAGCGAGGCCCACCGTCGCATCGTCGAGCTCGGCCGGCGGTTCGGCTTCGAGATCGATCCGGAGAAGAAGATCGAGTCGCTGTCGGTCGGCTGGCAGCAGCGGGTCGAGATCCTCAAGGCGCTCTACCGCGAGGCCCGGATCCTCGTCCTCGACGAGCCCACGGCCGTCCTCACACCGCAGGAGACCAGTGAAATCTTCGCCGTTCTGCGTCGCCTGGCCGAGGAAGGTCACTCCATCATCTTCATCAGCCACAAGCTCTACGAGGTCCTCGAGATCGCCGACCGGATCACCGTGATCCGCCGCGGCAAGGTCGTCGGCCAGCGGATCCCGTCCGAGACGAACGAGGAGGACCTCGCCGAGCTGATGGTCGGCCGCAACATCCAGCTCGTCGTCGATCGCGGCGAATCGCACCCCACGGACCCGACCCTCGTCGTGAGCGACCTGCGGGTGGCGGACGATCGGGGCCACGAGGCGGTCAAGGGGGTGTCGTTCGAAGTCCGCGCCGGCGAGATCCTGGGGATCGCCGGGGTCGCCGGCAACGGCCAGGAGGAGCTCGTCGAGGCGCTGACCGGCCTCCGGGCGCCGATCGCCGGATCGGTCGGCCTGGCGGGCCAGACGGTGACGGGCCGAGGACCGCGCCAGCTCCAGCGGGCCGGGATGTCGTTCGTGCCCGGCGATCGGCAGCGGTTCGGGCTGGTCCTTTCCTTCTCTCTCGAGGACAACCTCGTGCTCACCCAGTACGACGAGGCGCCGTACGCGCGGGGCCTCTTCCGCAACGATGGCGCGATCCGGGCCTGGGCGAAGCGGGCCGTCGAGCAGTACGACATCCGGACGCCATCGTCGACAGTCACCGCCGGGACGCTATCGGGCGGCAACCAGCAGAAGACGGTCGTCGCCCGCGAGTTCAGCCGGGAGCTGAGCGCCCTTGTCCTCGACCAGCCGACTCGCGGCCTGGACGTCGGGAGCATCGAGTTCATCCACCGCCAGGTCGTCGCCAAGCGCGACGCCGGGGCAGCCGTCCTGCTCGTCTCGGCCGAGCTCGACGAGGTCCTCGAACTGTCCGATCGGGTGGCCGTGATGTACCGCGGCGAGATCGTCGCAGTCCTCGACGGCCCGACAGCCGAGCGCGAGGAGGTCGGCCTGCTCATGGCGACGGGCCGCCGCCAGGTGGAGACAGCCGGGGCGGCGGGCGCCCCCATCGAGACGATCCGGATGGACGCCGAGGGTAACGAGTGAGCGCCCGGTCGGTGTTCCGCCTGATCCTGGTCCCGGCAGTGTCGATCATCCTCGCCCTCCTGCTGGGATCCGTGCTGATCCTCGCCTCGAGCCTGATCATCGACGAAGCGATCAACTTCGCGCTGCCACTCGTGGCCTACGAGAGTCTGATCGAGGGATCACTGGGGTTCTCGTTCCTCGACGTCGAGGATGAGGTGGTCTCGTTCGCCTTGTCCGTCGACCCGGAACGGGCCGAGCGGGCCCTGACCAGCACTGTTGTAGCGGCGGCTCCGCTGGTGATGACCGGACTGGCCGTCGGTGTGGGCTTCAAGGCCGGCCTCTTCAACATCGGTGGGACCGGTCAGGTCCTCGTCGGCGGCTTCGCGGCGGCCCTCGTCGGAGCGTCGGTCGCGGGCCAGCCGGCGCCGATCGCGGTGACGATCGCCGTCGCCGCGGGTGCTCTCGGCGGCGCCGTCTACGGCTTCATCCCGGGTGCCCTCAAGGCCTTCACCGGCGCCCACGAGGTCGTCTCGACGATCATGCTCAACTCGCTTGCGTCGTTCGCGATCGTCGGGCTCGTGAACGACATCCTCAAGATCACCGGCCCATCGTTCGCCCGGACGGCCGACGTCGGGAATGCGGCATTGCCGGTCCTGTTCGGACGGAATGGCCATCTGGGTGTCCTGCTTGCCCTGGCCGTCGTCCCGCTGGCCTACGTACTGATCTACCGGACGACCCTCGGCTTCGAGATCCGGACCGTCGGCGCCAACCCAACCGCGGCTCGCTACGCCGGGATGAGCCCACGTTGGCTGATCGTCCTGACGATGAGCCTCTGCGGGATGTTCGCCGGCCTCGGCGGGACGCTCGAGATCCTCAGCCCAAATCTGGGCTACTACCCGGCGATCTTCGGCACGTCGATCGGCTTCGCCGGGATTACGGTCGCCCTGCTCGGCCGAGCCCACCCGGTCGGGATCCTCCTCGCGGCTCTCCTGTTCGGGGCGATGCGAGCAGGTGCGCCGGCCATGCAGATCACCGCCAAGGTCCCGGTCGAGATCATTGAGGTCATCCAGGGCCTGATCCTGCTCTTCCTCGCTGCCGAGGTCGTCATCCGCCGCCTGCTCCGGATCAAGGCCGACCGGGTCGCCCCGGATGAGCTCAAGACGGTCGCCAAGTCCTACGGTGAGGGGACTGTCTGATGGACGCGCTGTTCGAGATCCCGGTCATCGGCTTTATCCTCCAGTTGATCGCCTATCTGATCGAGGCGCTCGCCACTACCGGCCTCGCCCCGCAGACGCTCGCGTTGGCGACACCGATCGCCCTCGGCGCCATGTGCGGCGTGATGAACGAGCGGAGCGGCATCGTCAACATCGGCATCGAGGGGATGATGCTGACGTCGGCCTTCGTCGGCTTCATGGCCGCACTCGTCGTCCACGAGTCCGGACCGCCGGCGACGCCCTCGGCGGTCTTCGGGATCACGCCCGCGCTCCTCGTCGGTGTCGCCGCCGCGATCGTCGCCGGGATGGCCGTCTCGTTGCTCCACGCCTGGATGTCCATCAGCGTCAGGGCCGACCAGATCATCAGCGGCACGGTGATCAACATCATCGCCCTGGGCCTGACCAGCTATGTAAACCGGCTCGTGAGCGCCGGGGGCAGCGCCGGCAACCTCAAGCCGTTCGACCCGCCCGACGCCCTCGTCGACCTGCCCCTCGTCGGCTGGCTGTTCAAGATGTTCCTGGCCGTCGGCCCGATTTCGATGTCGGTGATCGTGATCGTCATCGTCCTCCAGATCCTCCTGTTCCGATCCCGCTGGGGACTGCGAACGCGGGCCGTCGGAGAGCACCCCCGGGCGGCCGACACCGTCGGCATCAACGTCATCGCCCTGCGCTATCGGAACGTGGTGCTGGGCGGGATCTTCGCCGGCTTGGCCGGCGCCTGGCTGACCCTCGAGTACAACGCGACGTTCCAGAACGGGATGTCCGCCAACCGCGGCTTCATCGCCCTCGCCGCGGTCATCTTCGGTCGCTGGACGCCGATCGGCGCATTCGGCGGGGCGCTCCTCTTCATGTTTTCCGAGGCGCTCGGGATCGCGATCCGGTCGAACCCGCCTGAGGGTGCCCTGGGCGACGCCCTGTCCGGGATCCAGACATCGTTCCCGAGCCTGTACAACAACGTCTTCGGCGCCCTGCCCTATCTGCTGACGCTGATCATCCTGGCCGGCGTCGTGGGCCGGAGCATCGCGCCGGCGGCCGTCGGCAAGCCGTACGTCAAGGAAAGCACGACCTGAGCGACGGGGGCCGCCGTGACCGAGACCGCGCCGAGCGGGATCGGACGATCGCGTTCCTCGACCTCCAGGAGGGCCGCGGCCCCGTGGCCCTGCTCGACGACGCGGAGATCGCCGACGTGTTGACGTCGGCCCGCCGGATCGCGGTCGTCGGCGCCTCGTCGAACGCGGGCCGGCCGT
>DASTVH010000184.1:0-4933 GCA_035759195.1 Candidatus Limnocylindrales bacterium | reverse complement strand
CACGGCGCTGCGAGCGCCGTCCTTCCCCCAAGGAGCACGCCCGATGGCAACGACCACGACACCCGGGACCGAGCGCGCGCACGCGGCGGCCAAGCGCTACATCTACGCCTGGGGCGACGGTACGGCCGAGGGCGACGGCGGCATGAAGGACCTGCTCGGCGGCAAGGGCGCGGGCCTCGCCGAGATGACCAAAGCCGGCCTGCCGACGCCGCCCGGCTTCACGATCACGACCGAGGCCTGCAACGACTACTTCGCCGCGGGCGAGAAGCTGCCCGAGGGCCTCTGGGACGACGTCCGCGAGGCGATGGCCGAGGTCGAGCGGCGGTCCGGCAAGGGATTCGGGGACCCGGCCAACCCGCTTCTCGTGAGCGTCCGCTCCGGCGCCAAGTTCTCGATGCCCGGGATGATGGACACCGTCCTGAACCTCGGTCTCAACGAGGAGACCCTCGAGGGCCTGATCAGGCTGACCGGCAACGAGCGCTTCGGCTGGGACGCGTACCGCCGCTTCGTCGCGATGTTCGGGCGGATCGTCCTCGGCGTCGAGGGCAGCCGGTTCGACAAGCCCCTCGAGGCGAAGAAGAAGGCCCGCGGCACGGACGCCGACACCGGGCTGACCGCCAACGACCTGCGCGAGCTCGTCGATGAATACAAGCGAGTCGTCCGCGAGGAGACCGGCCGCGACTTCCCCAGCGACCCGTACGAGCAGCTCGATCTCGCGATCAAGGCCGTGTTCGCCTCGTGGTTCGGCAAGCGGGCCCGCGACTACCGGGAGAGCCAGAAGATCGCCCACGACCTCGGGACGGCCGTGAACGTCGTAACGATGGTCTACGGCAACATGGGCGAGGACTCCGGCACCGGCGTCGCCTTCACCCGCGACCCGAACACCGGCGAGGCCACGCTCTTCGGCGAGTACCTGACGAACGCCCAGGGCGAGGACGTCGTCGCCGGCATCAGGACCCCGTCGAAGATCAGCCACCTCGCGGACGACATGCCCGAGGCGTACGACGAGTTCCGGCGGATCGGCCAGCAGCTCGAGCAGCACTACCGCGACGTCCAGGACCTCGAGTTCACGATCGAGCGGGGCAAGCTCTACATGCTCCAGACGCGCTCCGCGAAGCGGACCGCGACGGCCGCCGTGAAGATCGCGATCGACATGGTCCAGGAGGGCCTCATCACGAAGGAGGAGGCGGTCGGGCGGATCGAACCCAACCAGGTGGAGCAGCTGCTCCGGGCCCAGTTCGAGCCGAAGGCCCGCGAGGCGGCGACCCGCATCGCGAAGGGCCTGAACGCCTCGCCGGGTGCCGCCGTCGGGCGCGCCGTCTTCACCGCCGACCACGCGGTCGAGTGGGTCGGTCGCGGCGAGAAGGTCGTGCTCGTCCGCGAGGAGACCGCCCCCGACGACTTCCACGGCATGGCGGTCGCCGAGGGCATCCTCACCGCCCGCGGCGGCGCCACCTCGCACGCCGCGGTCGTCGCCCGCCAGATCGGCAAGCCGTGCGTGGCCGGCTCGGCCGAGCTCCACGTCGACGCGGCGGGCAGGGTGGCCCGCTCGAACGTGTCCGGGCTCGAGTTCGGAGAGGGCGACTGGATCAGCGTCGACGGCTCGACCGGCGACGTCTTCGTCGGCGCGCTGCCCACGGTCGAGGCCCGCTTCGAGGACCAGCCCGAGCTCCAGACGATCCTCGGCTGGGCCGACGAATTCCGCCGGATGGAGGTCTGGACGAACGCCGACAAGCCCGAGGAGGCGGCCCAGGCCCGGAGCTACGGGGCCCAGGGCATCGGCCTCTGTCGGACGGAGCACATGTTCCGCGAGGGGGAGCGGCTCGAGATCGTCCGCGGCGCGATCCTCATCGCGAACCAGGCGACCCGACTCAAGACCCGCCGCGACCTCGGCGAGGAGCTCACCGCCGACGAGACCGCGACGATCGCCGAGTTCGACGCGGCGATGGGCCGGCTCGAGGCGCTCCAGCAGGGCGACTTCGAGGGAATCTTCCGGGCGATGGACGGTCTGCCGGTCGTCGTCCGCCTCATCGACCCGCCGCTCCACGAGTTCCTGCCGAACCTCGAGGAGCAGCTCGTCAAGGTCACGAAGGCCGGTGACCGGGCGACCGCCGAGGACCGCGAGCTGCTCGCGACGATCCAGTCGATGCACGAGCAGAACCCGATGCTCGGCCTGCGCGGCTGCCGCCTCGGGCTGATGATTCCGGACTTCGTGAAGGTCCAGACCCGGGCGATCCTCAACGCTCAGATCGCGGTCAAGAAGGCCGGCGGAAATCCCAAGGCCAAGATCATGATTCCGCTCGTGGGCCACGTGAACGAGCTGGCGGCGACGCGGGCCCTGCTCGAGGGCGAGGCGAAGGCGGTCGAGGAGGCTGCCGGCGTCAACGTCGAGTACGCCTTCGGGACGATGATCGAGGTGCCTCGCGGCGCGCTGACCGCCGACGAGATCGCGAAGCACGCGGCGTTCTTCAGCTTCGGCACGAACGACCTCACCCAGATGACGTTCGGCTACAGCCGCGACGACGCCGAGGGCGGCTTCCTCCTGCGCTACGTCGAGGGCGTCATGCTGCCGGGCGGCAAGGAGCCCTTCCAGATCCTGCCGGTCAACCCCTTCCAGACGCTCGATGACGCGGTCGCCGGGCTGATGCGGACCGCGGTCGAGAAGGGCCGCGCGACGCGGCCGGACATCGAGCTCGGAATCTGCGGCGAACACGGCGGTGATCCGGAATCGATCTGGAAGTGCGAAGCGATCGGGCTCGACTACGTGTCCTGCTCGCCGTTCCGCGTCCCGGTCGCCAGGCTCGCCGCGGCCCAGGCCGCGCTGTCATCCGCCGAACGCGACAAGTAGCCCCGGGCCGGCCGGAGTCGACGCCCCGCACCGCCCGCTCGCGGCCCGCGACACGAGGCGCGCCGCCCGCTCAGGGCGTCGGCGCCGGCGGAACAGGTCGACCTGACTCGAACCCGGTCGCGGCGCCACCGGGCGCTAGACTCCGCGAATGGCCCTGCCCGCCACGAGCCACCACCGCGTCCTGATCGTCGGCGGGGGATTCGGCGGCCTCTACGCCGGGCGCCGCCTGAGCCGCGACCCGCGGATCGACCTCACGATCGTCGACCGCCGCAACTTCCATCTGTTCCAGCCGCTCCTCTACCAGGTCGCGACCGGCGCGCTCTCGCCCGGCGAGATCGCCCAGCCGCTGCGATCGATCTTCCGCAAGCGGAAGAACGCGACGGTCCTGCTCGGCGAGGCGGTCGGCCTCGATCCGGCAGCGCGCAAGGTCGAGATGTCGGACGGCGGGCCGATCCCGTACGACTCGCTCATCGTCGCGACCGGCGCCCGCCACTCGTACTTCGGCAACGACGAGTGGGCCCGCTTTGCGCCGGGCCTCAAGTCGATCGACGACGCGACCGACATCCGGCGGCGGATCCTCATCGCCTTCGAGGCGGCCGAACGCGAGGCGGATCCCGTTCGGCGGACCGAGTGGATGACGTTCGTCGTCGTCGGTGGCGGGCCGACCGGGGTCGAGCTGGCCGGTGCGCTCGGCGAGATCGCCAACGACACGCTCCGGCGCGACTTCCGCTCGATCGACCCGACCCAGACCCGGATCGTGCTCGTCGAGGCGCTCGACCGGGTCCTGCCGCCGTACCCACCGGGCCGGTCGCGCTCGGCCCAGCGCCAGCTCGAGCGGCTCGGCGTGACCGTCCGGACCTCGACCCGGGTCGTCGGGATCGACGACCGATCGGTCCGCCTCTCGATCGGCCGGGGCGATTCGGCGAGCGAGGAGCGGCTGCCGGCGCGCACCGTCCTCTGGGCGGCCGGCGTCATGGTGTCGAGCTTCGCGAAGGCCGTCGCGGACGCGACCGGGGCCGAGACCGACAAGGCCGGGCGGATCCTCGTCGGGCCGGACCTGACGATCCCCGGCCATCCCGAGATCTTCGTCGTCGGAGACGCGGCCGTCCAGCCGTGGAAGAAGGACCGACCGGTCCCGGGGGTGGCCCAGGGCGGCATCCAGGGCGGGACGTCCGCCGCGAAGACGATCCAGCGCCGGCTGTCCGGCGAGGCGACGCCGCCGTTCCGCTACTCGAACCGCGGCGACGTGGCGGTGATCGGGCGGCTGTCGGGCGTCACCGACATCCCGTGGCTCGGCCCGTTCGGGCGGACGGGTGGCTTCTTCGCCTGGCTCCTCTGGCTCGGGATCCATATCACGTACCTCATCGGCTTCGCCAACCGGATCGTCGTCGTCGTCCGCTGGGCGTGGTCGTTCTTCACCCACGGCCGCGGCTCGCGCCTGATCACCGGCCAGCCGCTGCTCCCTCCGATCGAGGAGCCCGAGCCTCCCGCCTAGCACGAGGACTATCCTCGTCCCGTGGCAGACGACGCCGGCCGCCGCGCCGGCCGCGAGTACCTCGACTACGCGACGTACCTCGGGCTCGATGAGCTGCTCGCCGCCCAGCGGCCGCTGAGCGACCCACCGCATCACGACGAGATGCTCTTCATCGTCCAGCACCAGACGACCGAGCTCTGGTTCAAGCTCATGCTCCACGAGCTGCGGGCGGCGATCGCGCTGGTCCGCCGCAACGACCTCGAGGGCTCGTTCAAGATCCTGGCCCGGGTGAAACACATCCAGACCCAGCTCCTCAACCAGTGGAGCGTGCTCGAGACGCTCACCCCGACCGAATACGCCCAGTTCCGCTACGTCCTCGGCCCGGCGAGCGGCTTCCAGTCGCACCAGAACCGGCTCATCGAGATGGCGCTCGGCAAACGGGACGCACGGGTGCTCGAGGTGTTCCGCTCCGTGCCGGCCGTCCGGGCGGAGCTCGAGGCCGCGCTCCACGAGCCGAGCCTCTACGACGAGTTCCTGCGCTGGCGCGCCCGGCGGGGACTGCCAGTGCCGCGCGAGGTCCTCGAGCGCGACGTGGCCCGACCCCACGAGCC
>DASTVH010000183.1:0-5468 GCA_035759195.1 Candidatus Limnocylindrales bacterium | reverse complement strand
TCGGGGGGGGGGTAGGGGTCGGTGCGGGCTTCGGGGAGGGGCTCGGCGTGGGCTCCGGCGTGGGCTCGAGCGGGGGCGTGGGCGCGAGCGTAGGCGTGGGCGTGGGCTCGAGCGTGGGCGTGGGCGTGGGCGTGGGGCTCGGCGAAGGCGTCGGCGCGACGGTCTGGCTGGGGACCGGTGATAGCGTCGGGCTGGGTGACGGGTTCGCGCTCGGGCTCGGCGCCGGAACGGGAGCGCTTGCCAGGCTCTGCGGCGATGGGACGGCCTGCACCGCGAAGTCGGCCTGATTGTCGTTCGTGTCGGTCCCGTTCCCGGCGGAGCCGCCCGGGAGGCGTTCGATGCTGGACCCGGCCGGCGGTGGGGCGGCCGCCGAGCCCTCGACGAAGACGTTCGTCGCGTCGCCCCAGCCCACCGCGTCGATGGGCTCGCCGCCGATCGGTCGCAGGACGAGCGCGCCACCGGAGGCAGCGAAGCCGCCCGAATACGTCGCGTCGGCGACCGCGGCAAAGGCGCCCGAGACGTTCGCCACGAGCAGATGCGCTCCCGGGCCGAGGATCGTCGCGCTCGCCCATGCCGCCTTCCTGGTGACGGTGCTGCCGCTCGACGCGACGTAGACGAGCTCGTGCCCGGTCAGGTCGATGGCCGTGGCACCGGCATTCGTCAGCTCCGCGAACTCGTCAGACGCGGAGGCGCCGCCGGTCACGATCTCCGACACGAGCAGCGTGGACGTCGGCCAGCCGACGGCGGCGGCGAGGTCGGACTCGGGCGTTCGCGTCCCGGGCGGCCGATCGTCGGGTTGGCCGACCGAGGCGAGGAGCAGTGCCGCGAGCACCACGAGCGAGCCCACGTGCCGGACGCGATCCATCGACGAACCTCCCGGCGGGAATCGGGCGGCTGTGGCGGGCGAGCAGTCCCGTTTGTACCAGCCGGCGGTTCGCCGGCGCTCACCGGCCGCTTATCTGCCGCTCACCGGGTCCTGCACGGGTGTTCGACTGGAGCCGGGGCCGGGATCGACTACGATGCACCGGCACACCCGAATCGCAGATCGCTGGAGGCACCGTGGCCCGCGCCAAGAGGACCAACCGCGCCGAGGCGCGCCGCCGCTACCGGGCGACCCTGATCGAGGACCCCGAGCTCGACGCGGAGGACGAGGCCGTCGACGAGGCAGAGGACGCGGCCGATGCCCAGGCCGAAGCCGGCGCGACTCCTCGGCGTCGCCGAGTCGCCCCGCCCGCACCCGCTCCGGCGCCCGCCCGGCCGGGCCTGGGGTCCGCGTTCCGGGCCTCGTTCCGGCCCATCGACGTGCCAGCCGACCTGCGCGCCCTGCCGAGCCTCCTCCGTCATCGGTCGGTCTGGCTGCCGGTCCTGATCACCGTGGCCGCGACCGCGTTCTTCGCTGCGGTCATTCCGCCGATCCCCGAGAACACCGAGAACTTCCAGAGCTCGATCCCGCAGCTCGCCGCCAGCCTGCTCTATCAGTACTTCGTGCTGAGCCCCCCGATCGGCTCGATCTTCCTCGCCGGCTTCATGGCCCCGCGGGCGAGCTATCTGACCGGCGGGATCGCCGGTCTCGTCGGAGCGATCTGCTTCTCGGTGACGATCGTCGCCGGCGTCGGCTCCTTCGTCCAGCTCACCGACGCCGAGATCAGCCAGAACATCGCGGCCGGCGTGTTCACGTCGCTCGTGGCCGGCATCTTCTTCGGCGGGGCGGCCGGCTGGTACCGACGCTTCCTGACCCTGGCCAACCCGAACCGGGCGGCCCGCGCCGCGCAGGCGGCCCGCCAGAGCGGCGGCCGGCAGCGGCGCCGTGGCGGCGATCAGCGGCCGATGCTGGCCCGCCGGCGCTGACGGGATCCCGCAGCGACGACTCCCCATCGCCTCAGCCGAGCCGGCGCATCCCGGCATAGCCGAGTTGCCGGACGCCCTCCGGCCGATCCGGGCCCTGCCCGACCGATGCGGCGGCCTCGACGAGCGGCCGAACGTCGCGGGCGACGACGTTGACGACGGACGCCTCGCGCTGAAGGTCACCCTCGACGAGGAGCAGCGCGTGACGCCGGACGACGCCGCGGAGGCGGGCCCAGGTGTCCGGCCAGAGCGTGACGTTCACCATGCCGGTCTCGTCCTCGAGGGCAAGGAAGACCGTCCCCTTGGCGGTCATCGGGTGCTGGCGGGTGACGACCAGGCCGCCGAGGCGGACCTTGCCGGGGCGTCGCTCGGCGAGCGCCGAGTTCGGGACCGCGCCGAGCCGGTCGAGGACCGAGCGGTAGAGCGACACGACCTGGCGCCGTGCATCGAGGCCGACCACCGCGTACGCATCTCCGATCCGCTCCGATTCGGTGAGGCCTGGCAGGGTCGGCGCCTCGGTCGGTGGCAGGCGGATGCTCGCCGGGCGGCCGGCTGCCCGTCCCGGCACCGAGCCGCGCACGGAGCCGGCGACCTCGCGGAGCTGCCAGAGGAGCTCGCGCCGCGGCCGCCCGAGCGAATCGAGCCCGCCGACCCGGATCAGGCGCTCGACGACCTCTTCGGGCAGGCCGGTCCGCTCGACGACGTCGACGAGGCTCCGATACGGGCCGCGCTCGAGCTCGCGGTCGAGCAGCGCCTCGTGCTCGTCGCCGATCCCCTTGACGAGCCCGAGGCCGAGCCGGACGCCCCAGCCGACCGCGCCGTCGACCGCCCAGCGCCCGCGCGCCTCGTTCGAGGGCATCACGCAGGCCGGTGACCGGACCGGCTCGGGTCGGGCGTCGATGCCGGCGTCCTCGGGGAGCGGCTCGTCCCGGCCGTCCGGCGTCGCCCAGCCCGGCCGGCCGACCCATTCGGTCGTCGTCCTGTAGCGCGAGCGGTTGAGATCGACCGGCAGGACCGCGACCCCGTGCCGCTTCGCGTCGTTCACGAGCACCTCGACGGGATAGAAGCCCATCGGCTGGGCGTTGATCAGCCCGACGAGGAACTGGGCCGGGTAGAACAGCTTGAGGTAGGACGACTCGTAGGCCGTCCGGGCGAACGCCGCGGCGTGGCTCTTGGCGAACCCGAACGAGGCGAACGCGGCGACCTGGCGGAAGAGCTCCTCGGCCGTCTCTTCGGTCATCCCCGGCTGGCGCAGGCAGCCCTCGACGAACTGGACGTGGAGCTTCTCCATCTCGCGCGACGAGCGCCAGGTGCCCATCGCCCGGCGGAAGCCGTCGGAGTCGGCGGGGGTGAAGCCGGCGACCTCGATCGCGATCCGCATCACCTGCTCCTGGTAGAGGATGACGCCGAGCGTGTCGTTGAGGACCGGCTCGAGGCTCGGGTGGAGATAGGCGACCGGCTCGAGGCCCTGCTTGCGGCGCAGGTAGGGGTGGACCGCGTTGCCCTGGATCGGGCCCGGCCGGATGATCGCGACCTCGACGACGAGATCGTCGAGGTCGGCCGGTCGCGACTTGGGGAGGGTCTGCATCTGGGCCCGGCTCTCGACCTGGAAGACCCCGACGGTGTCGGCCGCATGGAGCATCTCGAAGACCTCGGGGATGTCCTCGGGCAGGCGGTCGAGATCGACGCAGACCGCGCAGTCGTGTTCGACGAGCTGGAGGGTCTCGTCGATCGCGGCGAGCATCCCCAGCCCGAGCAGGTCGAGCTTGATGAGCTTGAGCGTCTCGACGTCGCGCTTGTCGAACTGGACGACGACCCGATCGGGCATCGTCGCCCGCTCGAGCGGGGCGATGTCGATGAGCGGGGCGGCCGTCACGAGCATGCCGCCCGAATGGATCGAGAGATGGCGCGGGAAACCGTCGATCCGGGCACAGAACTCGAGCCAGCGCTCCCAGTCCGAGAGGTCCCTCGTCGACCCGCCGCGGGCCCTCGGCGGCGCTTCCGGTTCGACGCGGGCGACGGACGAGTGATCGCCGCCGCGACCCATCGCGGCGGTCGAGGGCGACGGCGGATCCCAGCGGTTCGGCCGTCCAAGACGATCCGTCTGCCGGGGCGGCGGCTCAGGCATGCCACTCTCCGCGTCGATCGCCCGGCCCTGGACGAGGGCCGGCGGGACGAGGCGTTCGCGATCCGCCTCGTAGCCGGTCCCCCGTCCCGCCCGGAGCCAGGCCACGCTCGCCGGCGTGTCGCCGGGGCCGCCCTCGTCGTCGCCGTGGCGGGCGGGTCTGATCGCCGTCCGTGGCGCGAGCGCGTCGGGAAGCGCGGCCCCGGCATCCGCCCCGAGCGGGATCTCGGTCAGCCATTTGAACGGCCGCGGCGCATCCGGATCGACCGGCTTGGGCGGCTGGCGCCAGGGCGGCACCTTCCCGACGAGCGGCACGCGCTTGTTGAGCTGGCCCATCCCGTCGACGAGGCCGCGCTCCTCCGCCTCGGCCGCCGCGCGCTCTTCGGCAGCCTCACCCTCGCCCGGCCGCCGGAAGAACTCGGCAAAGCCGCCGTCCGCCTCGAGGTCGCGGCGGACCATGACGCTGTCGTAGGTCTCGAGCGCCTTGGCGACCCGGTCGACGAGCGGCCGCGGGAACCCCAGCGCCACGCCGACCTCGCGGACCGCGGACCGGGCCCGGTACGTCACGAGGTTGCAGACCATCCCGGTGTGCTCGGGGCCGTAGCGGTTGTAGACGTACTGGATGACCTCCTCGCGGCGCTCGCTCGAGAAGTCGATGTCGACGTCCGGGTAGGTCGTCCGGCCCTCGTTGATGAACCGCTCGAAGAGGAGGTTGTGACCGATCGGCTCGACCCGGCTGATCCCGAGCGTGTAGGCGACGATCGAGCCGGCCGCGCTCCCCCGCCCCTGGGCCGGGATCCCGCGCGACTTCGCGAAGCGCATCAGGTCCCAGCAGATCAGGAAGAACTCGGCGAGACCGGCCCGCTCGATGACGTCGAGCTCGTGGGCGAGGCGATTGACGACGGCCGAGGTGAGCGGGTGGTAGCGCGTCCGGGCGCCGTCCCAGCAGAGGCCCGAGAGGTACGAGAACGGCGTCTCGCCGTTCGGCACCGGGAAGCCCGGGAAGCGGTACTGCTCGAAGCCGAGGTCGACCGAGCAGCCGGCCGCCACGTCGCCTGCCGCCTCGATCCCCTCGGCCCAGGCCCGGGCGGCGACCGGGTCCGCCCCGGCGAAGGCCGGCTCGCCCGGCGGCAGGGCGAGCATCTCCGCGCCGGACTTGAGGAAGGACTCGCCGTCGGGGCGGCGCAGGTCGGCGAGCCCGTCGAGCGTCCGGCCGTGACGGATCGCGGTGAGGACATCCTGGAACTCGCGATCCTCGGGGCGGGCGTAGTGGACGTCGTTCGTGACGACGACGGGCAGGCCGAGCTCGTCGGCCAGGGCGACGTGCTCCGAGACGAGCCAGTCGTCGTCCGGCAGACGGTGGTGCGAGAGCTCGAGGTGGAAGGCGCCGGGGAAACGCTCGGCGAGGACGGCGGCGGCGGCCTTCGCGCCGGGCCGATCGCCGGCCCGCAGCCGCCTCGCGATCTCGCCCTCGCGACAACCCGACAGCGCGATGAGG